>JBDSIW010000355.1:0-8411 GCA_039917795.1 Verrucomicrobiota bacterium
GAGCAGGAAGGTTTTGAAATCATCGCCGCATTCGACGTGGATTTGAACCGCAAGCGCAACAAGAACGTCACCCAGCCGATTCATTCGATGGAAAAACTCGCGGAGGTCTTGGAAAAAAGTAAACGCGGAGTAAAAATGGGAATCATCACTGTGCCTGCTTCCGAGGCGCAGGAAGTGGCGAACACGCTGGTCGCGCTCGGCATCACCGGGATATTGAATTTTTCGCCCATCGTCCTCGACGTTCCGGAAGAGGTTACCGTCAACAACGTGAACCTCGCGATTGAATTGGAGAATTTGAGCTATTTTATTCAGCACTGATTCAATTCTCGCGGGCCCTCCGGGACAACATTTTGGTTTTCGCGTCTTTCAACTGCACATTTGAAGTTCGCCATTGACAAGTACACGGCGCATTCTTACACAGAACGGAATCCCCCTCCAAAATGGAATCAAAACGCACAGCGAAACCATCGTCGGCGCATGGCAGGATGCAAGCGCCCCCAGATATCTTCCAACATTCACGATTTAGAAACCGCAAAACACCAACCCACACCCAATGAAAAAAGAACCAACAAGCCCGAAACCTCCATTTGGTTTGATTTCTCTCGTCGAAATCAGCCGGTATTCAATTCCCTTCCTTCGAAGGTTGGTCTTGATAGCGACCGTAGCGCTCGCGCTTGCAACCACCGGACTCGCGCAGGCCGGAACCTTCCAAACGGATTTCTCCTCGGATCCGGGAGGGGAAGGCAATGTCAATCGTCCAGGCATCATGACATTGCTTACAAATTCGCAGCTTACATTGATCAATCTGAATGATCTTGTGGATGAATTTGGCGTATTCCAGCCGTCACGCCTGCCGTTGCAATCCTCTTATGTGTTCCCGGAAATTGACCCCGGAAGTCGAGTGGAGTCGTTCACCGCGATCTTTAAGGTTCGGATGGGTGGAGGGACCCAAAATCCTGCCCAGGGATTCTCCCTCGTGCTCGCAAAAGACTACGATGGGTCACTGTTCCGCGAAGCGGGCGGCACGACCACGGGACTGACCATCTCTTTCGATACCTACAACTCAGAGGCGCCACCGCCGGGCAGCGCGGGTGCAACCGAAGGGAATATTCCGGGAGACGCTCCCGGGATCATTATCAAGCAGGGGGGTAGCCGGGTTTTAGCGAAACTATTTGGCGGACTTCGGACCGATCCAGCCGGAACCAACCACGCCCCGGTCTTCGTTACCGTTCAGGTAAAATTGAAACCAAACGGGACCTTGGACGTCTCCTATAACGGAACGAACGTGTACGACAACGTTCCAATTGGCTATATTCCGATCGCCGGACGCTTTGGCTTTGGATCGGGAACCGAGGAACAGACGATCGGGAACAGGGACAATGTCACGATTGATGATGTGAGTATCTCCACTACGAACGTGGTGGGTGCCAGTATCGCCTCGGTTTCGCCACCGGTGTTGGACGCCCGACCGGACGCCGCGATTGTCATTGAAATCGCCGACTTGGGCGGCGGTTCGACGGCGCTCCAATTCGATACTAATTCGGTCACTCCAAGCTCTGTGACTGTGGGAAACATCACCAAATTGACCTTTCAGCCCCCGGCCTTGCTCACGCCGGGTTCGACTCACACAGTGAACCTGACGTATGGCGCGAAGACGCTGAGTTACGCCTTTACCGTGATCAATGCCACGATCATCCCGCCGTCTGCCGCGGCTTTGGCGGGGAGCGTGAACACCAACAATAGTGGTTTCCTGGTGCGCACCCACCAGACTCAACAGGCGCAAGGCACGGCCTCGGCGCAACGGGCCGAACAGCAGCTCGCCGGCCTCTTGGGTGCCAACATCGCCGATATGAGCGGCTCGAACCCCGATGGCACCTTCAATTCGGAATTGATCAACTTTGATCAAAATGGCTTCGGGGCAGGCGATATCACCGGCGACGGAATCATCCCCGGCATCCCCGGGACACAGGGCGGGAATGATAACATTGCGCTGGAAGCGATCGGTTATCTCAATCTGCAACCTGGGGTTTACGTCATCGGCGGAGTTTCGGATGACAGTCTGCGACTTTCCGTAGGGAGCGATCCCCGCGACATCACCACGTCACTGCGGCTGGCCGACACCGCGCTCGGACGAGTCCAAACCACGGTGATCGTGCAGGCTGCCGGAATTTACCCGCTGCGAGCTTTGTACACCGAAACCCTTGGCGCAGCGAACCTCGAAATCTGGAACGTGGATCCGATGGGGAACAAGATTCTCCTGAACGATCGCATCACCCCCGGCGGCATTTCGGTTTACTCGACGCGCAATATTGGCTTCAGCACCACTCCGTATGTCAGCTATGCCAACCCGGAGCCTGGTCAAATCAATGTCAGCCCCGGCACGAAAATCGAGCTGCGGGTTACCGACGACGGCACAACGGTCAATACGGCCACCGTCAAGCTTTCGATTAATGGCAGCCTGGTCAGCCTCCCAACAGGTGCCGTAACCAAGGTTGGCAATGTAACGACGATCACCTTTCAACCCTCGTTTCAACTCAGCGCCGATTCGCCCCAAACGATCAAACTCGAGCTCAACGACAGCGCCGCCAATGCCATCGTTCGCCAGTATTCGTTCACGACGGGCAAGGCAACGCCTCAAGGCGGGGTGCTTAATACCGTCAAGGGATACTGGACCTTCGACAAAGGAAACCTCAAAGCCAGCGTCGGCCGCGACCTGCGCTACCTCGATAATTCCGTCACAAACCTGTACGAGTTTGGCACCACCGGCCAGGGTGCCTTCTCCGCGATCCCCAGCATCAACGGCAAACCCGCCAAGGTCATCCATGTCCCCTTCACCGGAGGGGCCGACGCGCAGGATCCGACGGCAAAATTGCTCGGCTTGAAAATGTTTCACGGAATTCCACCGAACGGTGGGGGCACCAAGGTCAACCAGTGGACCATGGTGATGGACGTGCTTTGGGGCGACGCCGCCCGCATCGGGTTTGGCGCAGTATTCCGGACGACCAACCTCGGGACCCCCGGGGACGCAGACATGTTCTGGCGGGCCTCTTCGTTCAGCTATGGCAAGAGTTGTTGCTCGGCCTACGCCGGCATTGATCCGGCGCACACGCATCCGCGTAACGCCTGGGCGCGCATCGTCTTCACCGTGGATTTGGCAGCGACGCCGCGGGTGGTGGGCAAGTATGTTGACGGCTTCAAGCACACGACCGCCGTGACAAGCAATGGCGACGCTCTGGATTCGCGCTTCTCGCTGCCGCCAGAATTCGAGCTCTTTAGCGACGAGGACAACGAGCGCACCGAATGCTACGTCAACGCAATCCAGATTCGCGAAGGCCGGATGACTGACGAAGAGATCGCCGCACTGGGCGGACCCGATGCCAATGGCATCCCCAGCGCACCGACTGGAGGCGGTTTTGTGATTGTGCCTCGCCCGAAGTTCAACAACCCAACGGTTAACGGCGGGCAGCTAACCCTCACTTGGACTGGAACCGGCACACTGCAGGAGTCCACCAACCTGGTGAACTGGGTTGTAGTTCCAGGAAATCCGACCAGCCCCTATGTGATTTCCACGAGCTTGGCTGCCAGTAAATACTATCGCCTTCTGCAATAAGCCGACGTCGCGTATCACCGTATCACACGAACCGGGGAGGAATCCCCGGTTTCTTTTTGCCCCTTGGTCGCGGTCAGCGGCGGGTCAGGTCTGCCAATCTTATGCGAACGCCTGGGCAGCGGGGGGACCATGCGACGGATGGGTCCTGACTTTATTCTTGGGCTTTCTCACGGTTTGAATGATTTTCCCAAAAAGTGAAAATATTCTTCCACCATTTTGGCGACTGCGAGAATACATCGTTGTGACGCGCTCCGGGGATGATTTCGAGCTTCTTCGGACCAGCGAAGCCATCGTGGAGCCTTTGTCCAAACTTGGCCGGGATGACTTCATCGTTCTCCGCTAATACAAATCCGACTGGGCCGGAATAATTCTCCAACCACGCCGCCGGGTCGAAGCGATCCCACAGCATCAGGCGCACGGGGAGAAACGGCATTTTCGCCTGTGCGACGGAAGCCAGATTGTCGTAGGGAACAAAGAGCATCAGCCCGGCGACCGCTTTCCCATGCTGCCTGGCCAGGTGCGCGGCCACCCCGGTGCCGAGCGATTCGCTCACCACGTAAACCGGGCCGCTATTCGTGAGAAGCTCGAAACCCTCGTCGGCCGCAGCGAGAAGGCTTTTCTGGTTGGGCGAACCTTCCCGAGCGCCGTAGCCAGGATATTCCAGAAGATAAACATCCACCGGCGCGGCCTGGTGAATTTCCGCTGCAAAATCGGAACGGTCCAGAGCCGATCCAGCATTTCCATGAACAAGCAGCACAGATCCTTTTGACTCGCCGTTGGAAGGCAATTTCCATCCGATGATTTGGCCGTTGGAATTCCTCCACGGACTCATACCCTTCCGGGCTGCCATTTGATTCGTGATTTCCGGCGTCATTCGGGTCGGAAAATAAAGCATGCCTCGCTGAAGCAGGCATACTCCGATACAAACCAAAACATAGATTCCTAAAATCGTAAACAGCATCCAAAACACCCTTGGCCTCAAAGCCGGTTTGTTGCTTTCAATCACGCCATTCGCCATAAATTTTCCCTCGGCAATCCCTCTCTGCCCGGTCGATTGCCTCTCCGGCACCTTAGCAATCGCCTTCCGTCGGAGCCAGACGAAACCAATCTCTCCATTCGGAATATGTTTCAATAAGCTTTGTCGGATTTTTCGGGCGATGGCTGTTTAATAGATGAGATGCAGCCACTCTCCGACGCCCAACGTCTCCGCGACTACGCCGAACGCGGCGCGGAAGCCGCCTTTGCCGAGATTGTCGTGCGCCACACCGATCTCGTCTATTCAGCGGCGTTGCGTCAGGTCTATTCCTCCGACCTCGCGCGCGACGTGACCCAAAGCGTCTTCACCGATCTCGCCCGCAAAGCTGGTGCCGTCAGCGCGAATCTGAGTCCTGAGGCAAGTCTCGTCGGCTGGCTGTATCGCGGCACGCGGTTCGCCGCGCGTGATCTTTATCGCAACGAAACGCGCCGCACCCAACGCGAAAGGCAGGCCATGGAACAACTTCATCCCGCACCCGAAACTCCGCCGGACTGGGAACACCTCCGCCCCGTCCTCGACGAAGCCATGTCCGAACTCGATGACACCGACCGCGACGCGGTGTTACTCCGCTATTTCAAGAACCACGATCTGCGCACCGTCGGCGCAACGCTCGGCATCAGCGACGATGCCGCGCAAAAACGCGTGAGCCGCGCCGTGGAACGACTGCGCGAATTCTTTGCCAAACGCGGCGTCACCGTCGGCGCGAGCGGACTCGTCGTCGTGATTTCCGCCAATGCCGTGCAAGCCGCGCCGGCGGGCTTGGCCCTCACCATTTCAACCGCCGCCATAGTGACCGGAACGACCCTCGCCACTACTGCAACCGTCACCGCCACCAAAGCCATCGCCATGACTACATTTCAGAAAAGCATCGTTACGGCCACCATCGCCGTGCTCGCCGGAGTGGGAATCTACGAAGCCCGCCATGCCGCGCATCTGCGCACGGAGGTCCAGACGCTCCAGCAACAGCAACAACCCCTAACAGGGCAAATCCAGCAATTGCGAAGCGAACGCGATAGTGCAAACAACGAGTTGGCATTACTGGCTGACGAGATTCAGAAACTGAAAAGCAATTCCACTGAACTCCTTAAACTTCGCGGTGAAGTGGGCGTGCTGCGGGCAGATAAAAATCGAGTCCATGATTCGGCTACTAATCAGCCCGCCCCTGTCTCGGTGTCGCGATGGACGCCGCAACAATTGACGAATGCAGGATCGGCGACACCTCTGGACACCCTGCAAACCATTTTGTGGGCGGCTAGCACTGGAAATGGTCAAGCAGTTTCCACTAACCTCTCCACATCGCTCGCCGACTTTGGACTTCGCTCTGAATCTGAAAATCTACGCTTAGTCCGTGTTGTGGGACAGGGGTCTCCGGAATTCAAGGTGCTTTCCGAAAGGAAAATTAGTGAGACCAGAGTACAACTCGACGTTGAGCAAAAAGTCGGAGCCTATAGATTTCTGAAGACATTCAACTTACAACTATATGGAAACGCATGGATGGTCGAAGGTTCCGAGTCACCCGAAGGTCTGAATCCTCATTTGGATTTTTAGTTACTGGTTTGAAGCGGTGTCAAACTTACACGCCCCCCATGAGCGCGCTTCGTGTCATCAGGCCTTGGGAAGCGTTGGCGGTGCGGGTTTCACCTTCAACTCGAGGTGCAGGTCGCGGAGTTGTTTCGGCTCCACCTGCGCGGGAGAATCGGTCATCAAGTCGGTGCCTTTCGCGGTTTTCGGAAACGCGATCACGTCGCGAATGCTCGGAGTTCCGCAAAGGATTGCGATGAGACGATCGAAACCCAACGCGATGCCACCGTGCGGAGGCGCGCCGTAGCGAAACGCCTCAAGCATGTAGCCAAAGCGGGCTTTCGCAACGTCTGCTGGTATTTGCAAAATCTCCTCGAAAATTGTTTTTTGCACTTCGGGCTGATGAATCCGGATCGAGCCGCCGCCAAGGTCCACGCCGTTCACCACGATGTCGTAATGTTGGCCTCGAACTTTTTTCGGCTCGCTCTTGAGCAGCGGAATATCTTCAGTGACCGGCGCAGTAAATGGATGATGGCTCGAATACCAGCGGTTCTGCTCGCGGTCGAACCCGAGGAGCGGAAATTCGATGACCCAGAGAAAATCAAAACGGCCCGCCTCAATCTTCAGCTTGCCTTGCGTCTTCAAATCGTCGGCACAGTAGAGCCGAATCTTGCCAAGAATTTCACAGGCATTCAGCCATTGGTCCGCGGCGAATAAAATCAAATCGCCTTCCTCGATCTTGAGCTTCGAGACGAGCGAAGCTTTCTCGGCCTCGCTGAAAAATTTCACAATCGGCGACTTCCATTCGCCCTTCTCGACTTTGATGTAGGCCAGTCCTTTTGCGCCAAAACTCTTGGCGTATTCCGTCATGGTTTCGATCTGACCTTGCGTGGCGTCGGCGAGACCTTTGGCAGTCATCGCCTTGACCACTCCACCGCTGGCGATCGTGCCACTAAAAACCTTAAAGGTGCTCGCGCGGAAATCCTCGGTGAAATCGACCAGTTCCATCCCGAAACGGGTGTCGGGCTTGTCGATCCCAAAACGGTTCAGCGCTTCTTCAAACGAAATGCGCTGGAACGGCGTCGGAACGTCGATGTTGAGGGCCAGTTTCCAAATGCGTTTCAGCAGTCCCTCGATCAACGCGTAGATATCTTCGCGTTCGATAAACGACATTTCCAAGTCGAGTTGGGTGAATTCCAATTGCCGGTCGGCCCGCTGGTCCTCGTCGCGAAAGCAGCGGGCCAACTGATAATAACGCTCGACGCCCGCGACCATGAGCATCTGTTTGAATTGCTGGGGCGATTGCGGGAGTGCGTAGAACGTCCCGGGATCGCGGCGGTTCGGCACAAGAAATTCGCGGGCGCCCTCTGGGGTGGATTTGAAAAGAATGGGCGTTTCAACTTCGAGAAATCCCTGTTCGTCCATGTAGGAACGAGTCGTGATCGCAACCTTGGAGCGGAGGCGAAGATGGCGCGCCATTTCGGGGCGGCGCAAATCGAGGTAACGATATTTGAGGCGAAGTTCCTCGTTCACTTTTCCGGCGATCTCGGGATCATCGACCGGAAAGGGCAACACCTCGGCCATATTCAACACCTCAAGCGTAGTGACGGCGACTTCGATTTCGCCGGTTGGAATTTTGACGTTGTTCGTTCCGGATGGGCGTTGTCGGACTTTTCCCGTGACGCTCACCACACATTCACTTCGGAGCGCGGCGGCGGAATCAAAAAGTTCTTTAGCCAAATCGGATGGATCAAAAACCGTTTGCGTGCGGCCTTCTCGGTCACGAACATCGATGAAAATCAGCCCGCCTAAATCGCGACGGGAATGCACCCAGCCGGATAAGGTGATGGTTTGGCCAATGTGCGACGGGCGCAGTTCGTTGCAGTGATGTGTGCGTTTCATTTCTTTTTCAGGATCAGGAGCCGGAATTCAGAGTCAGAATGCGGAATCCAGAGCGGCGGATGTTGCGCCAATCCAACCCGGAATCAAGTGAATTTTGTCGGAGGTTCTCGAAATCCGCCTCGCGCAGAATCTGTGGAAAGTCGTGTTAGCGCAACAGGCGCGCGGGAAGAAAAAGCAAAGCGCGCACCAGCGCGAAGACGGCTTCCACCGTGATCCCGATGAGCCGCAGTGGAAGAGAGATCAGCCAGACGAACGGAAGAAGCGCGAGGGCCAGCAATGCCACCGGCCAGCAGAGGACCAGCAGAATGCACCAACCCAAAAATAGAAATAACGCTTTCATAC
>JBDSIW010000356.1:0-3763 GCA_039917795.1 Verrucomicrobiota bacterium
CCGGTGTGATTGATGACGACGTCGAGTAGAACTTTCGCGCCGAGTCGGTGTGCCTCATAAGTCAGCTCACAAAATTGTTCAACGCCAGTAGTGCGCTGATCAAATTCCACCAGCGCGGGATCAACCGCTGTCAAATCTTCGCAGGCATAAGGACTCCCAAACCGGCCAAAGCGCGCAAAAGTGGTGGGCGTGGGATTGACCGGCAAAAGGTGAATGACGCGGCAGCCCAAGGTGTCGATGATGTGCGGCAATTCCTTGATGAGATCGCGAAATTTTCCAGACGGCGGAATTACGGTGAACCCGCGGTCATCAAGCTTCTTCAGCTGCGCTTCCAATTTTTCGTCGCGCGTGATTCGCAAGTTTTTCGACGCGCCGAACATTCGGGTAAATGCACAGTAGATGGTATTGGCGGTACGATAACCATCCGGATGAACGGAAAGACCAAGGTCGGTTCCAGACGGCCAGGTCTGGCGCCCTTGCGAATCGACCACGTAGGCCTTGGCGCGAAAATATCCCGGTTCGGTCAACGGCAGTTCGACCTGCCATTCGCCGTCATGAATTTCCTCCATGGGCACATCGCGCCAAAAAGCGATGGACATTGGGCGTTTGCCTGCGTGCGAGGAAATGATTTCTTCACGAGTGACGGTGGCCTTGCCGAGATTGGTGCGAAGAAAAGCGCGGGCGTTGCGGGGCGCATCACCACTGCGGATGGAGATGCGGATTGTGTCGCCGACAAAATGCAGGACGCGCTCGCCCGCTGCTGGATTCATTTCCGCATTTGGCATTGGATTCAGGTATTTGGCGCGCTCGATTATTTCGCAAATTTTCCCCGCGATGGCCTGAGCGACGCTCCCACTTTCCTAACGGCGAAAAGTTTTAGCAAATCTTTTGACCCGAGAAATTTGAGCCTGCTTTCCAGCGATGTTCGATTTTATTGATGAGCTATGGGGAATTCCACGATTGACAGTTTTCCTGGTGTCATCCAAAACAATCACGAAATCGAAGATCACGATTGGAAGAAAACGCTATGAAATCCATTTTACCTCTCCTCGCCATTGCTTTTGTTACCTGCGCGCTCCACGCTGACACCTCGCCTTTTGCGACCAACAGCACGGGGCCATTGAACCAATCGGCCACCGACGACATCAATGGAATACTGGCCAGCAGTTCGCATCTCCCGCAGGAAGGCAGCCTCTCTGCCTTGACCGATGCGACTTCTTCCTCGACACCCACCAACAGTGTCGTGGTGGGGCCCGACAATGACGAAGTCGTCACATTGACCTATGATTTTGGAACCACCCTTGACGCGGCCCTCCGCCGGCTCAGCACGGTTTCGCTTTGGTTCGCAGACGACCCGGCTCAGGATCGAGTCGGTTTTAACGGATCGCTTGCCACCTCGCTCGATGGAATTGTTTTCAACCAGATTCAAAACAGCAGCCACACTTCCGATTTCTCGTTTTCTCCCGGCGCATTCCACAATGTCCTCTACAATTTCAACGGGACGGACGTCAGCAATTTTCGCTATATCCGGATCAATTCCCTCGGCTATGTTTTCCCGACGCCTCCCGGCAATCCCGCTTTCCAGCCTCGCTTCGTTGAAATCGATATAACCACGAGCGTCGTTCCCGAACCCTCTACCCTCGCACTGCTCGCTGCGGGCGCATTCGGTATTGGAATATCGTTTTATCGAAAGACCCGGGGAGTTTAATCCGGCCGTTTCGGAGTTTTTTTTGGAATAAGTCGTCGGGCTGGCGACCGTGGAGGCATTGCAACAAGGAGAATTATGAAACAAACCTGTCTGTTCATGCTCGGTATCATTTTCGTTGGATCGCTCCGCGCTGAAATCAAAACGGAAACCATCACCTACAAACAAGGCGACACCGTCCTCGAAGGATTCCATGCCTACGACGATTCCACGACGGAGAAGCGGCCCGCTGTCTTGGTCGTCCACCAATGGAAAGGTTTGGGCGAATACGAAAAGAAGCGCGCCGAAATGCTGGCCAAACTTGGCTACAACGTCTTGGCGGCGGACATTTACGGAAAGGGCGTGCGCGCGACGAGCCCAAAAGAAGCTGGCGCTCTCGCTGGTAAATACAAATCGGATCGGGCGCTGTTGCGCGAACGGGTCGAGGCAGGTCTGGACGCGCTGCAAAAAGACGAACACACCGACGCTAAGAAAGTCGCGGCGATCGGCTATTGCTTTGGCGGGACGACCGTTTTGGAATTGGCGCGCAGCGGGGCGGACATCGCGGGCATCGTCAGTTTTCATGGCGGCTTGAGTTCACCCACGCCAGCCGACGCGAAAAACATCAAATGCAAAGTCCTCGTTCTCCACGGCGCGGACGATCCGAATGTGAATCCAGAGGTTCCGGCCTTTCAGGAGGAAATGCGCCAAGCCAAGGTGGATTGGGAATTTGTGGCCTACGGCAATTCTGTTCACAGCTTCACCGATTGGAACGCGGGGAGCGACAATTCCAAAGGCGCGGCCTACAACGAAAAGGCGGACAAACGTTCGTGGGAAGCAATGAAGCAATTTTTCGCGGAAATTTTTCGATAAAGGGTGGGATTTTATATTTTCTTCCCATCTTCAAGATAAACTTCCCCGAGATTGTAACCTCGCGCTGTCGGCCGAAGGCGTCTTCCACAACCTCGTCTTCGTGAGCATCCGCAAGACCTACCCGATGCAGGCCTACAAGATCATGCACGGCCTCTGGGGCATGGGCCAGATGATATTCACCAAATACCTCATCGTGGTGGACGACGACGTGAATGTTCACAATACAAGTGAAGTGCTGTTCCGGCTGGATGCGAACACAGACCCCCAGCGCGATTCAATTTTCACAAAAGGGCAAGCCGATGTTTTGGACCATGCAATCTCTGAAATCGCGATTGGAACAAAGCGGGGAATAGACGCCACGCGCAAGCACGCGGGTGAAGGCCTTCAAAAGGACGTGGCCGCCGTTAATCCGGATGGATGAAACCGTGCGAAAGAAAATTGATGCGCTGTTTGGAAACAAACCGTAGCAGCCGACGTGAGTGGGCGGCAGATCCAATCACCGTCAGGCAACCTGCCAGCCGGTCTTGGCGCACGCCTCGCCCAGAGGCTCGACGAAACGCTGGCGATCTAAATCGCCCCCCCGATACTCGACTCTCAACTTACGCGCCATGAGGAGAAGATAGCCACCGCCGCCTCATGTCTGACGTGCGATAATGGAAGCGCCCTGCCAGTAGGCACGGCGCTTCCGCAGAGTTCACTTCACGGCAAGGGTGGAACGACCGCGCGATAGAACAGCATCGGCTGACCGGCGGTGTTGGTGTCTGTCAAGGTGGTCGGGCCGGTCGGCGTCGCCAGCGTCGTCCAGCCGCTGGAGGCGATGGCGGGATTACGTTCGAGTGCGTAACGCAAGCCCGGTAACGCCGTGACGCCCGCGGTGAACGTCCCGTCGGGAAGGCGCGCCGGGCTGAAGAAGAACGGCGCCACCGACTCCGGTTCGCTGTAAATGAAATCATCCATCGCGACCACGTCGAGTTCGTTGGTGTCGTTGTTCAATGCGCCCACCGGCAGGTTGCCGCTGGTGAGGCGCACGCGCGCGATGCGTTCGCCGTTTTGGAAGATCAGCCCGGCGAAGGAAAGTCCCGCGTTGCCGGACGGCGGCGCGAAGACTTTGCCCAGCGGACGCCCCGCCACGTCGAAGAACTCCAGTTGGGTGACGCCGGATTTTTCGACATCCGTGAACACCGCGCCAAACGCGCCCACCGTGGC
>JBDSIW010000357.1:0-4796 GCA_039917795.1 Verrucomicrobiota bacterium
TTATCGATCAAATCTTCACAGGCAAATTGCCGCGCGCTCGGCGTGGAATAGGCATATTGATTGTTGGCCACTACCATGATGAGCGGAAGATTCTCGACCGCGGCCTGGTTGAGTGCTTCGTGAAAGGCGCCCGTGGAAGTCCCGCCTTCGCCGAGACACGTCGCGCCCACGCCTTCGCGCTTTTGAAATCGTCGCGCCATCAACATCCCATTCACGACCGGAATCATCGCACCCAAATGGCTGATCATCGGGAGCAAACCTTCCTTGGGCCGCCCGCGATGGACGTTGCCGTCGCGTCCGCGCATTGGACCGAGCGCTGAACCGAGATAAGTTCGCACTGCGTCAAGAATGGGTTCTCCAAAGGCGAGGCGGCCAGACAAGTCGCGGATGAGCGGCGCGAAAATATCTCCTTTGCGCAGGGAAATCCCCAGGGAAACGCTGACCGCTTCCTGGCCGCGCCCAATAAAAACACCGCCGTGAATTTTTCCGCCGCGGTAGAGGGAGGCAAATTTTTCGTCCAGCAACCGGCCGAACATCATCCAACGAAACGCTTCTTTGTACTGATTCTGCTGCGGGGAAGCTGTCGCGGTCTTTCCATCGCTGGCGAGAGTTTGAAGCATGATTAGAATTTAGGGGGCTTTGTCGCTTCGGTGCAAATATTTCTTTGCTCAATGTCCCGCGCGGATGGTGATGTCGCCGTCCTTCACTTTCACGCAACACGTCAGCCGATACTTTTCCGGCTCTTTGTTCCAGGCGTCGAGCACATCGAGTTCCTCGTCGGAAGGCGGCTCAAGATTCTCCATCCCGCTGATGACTTCGACCACGCAGGTGCCGCAGGAACAATTGAAACAACCGGCTTCCATTTCCACGCCCGCCTTTTCTCCAGCATCCAGCAAGAGTTCGCCGGCCGAAACTTCGGCGGACTTGTTTGCGGGCAACACGGTGACTTTCGACATGCGGAAAAAATATTTCAATTCGGTGAAGTAGCAATAGAAGAAAACCAAGGTGCCGACGATGAACTCGCGCCAAACCGAAGCCGACTCGAATTCGCTGCGCGCCCTTATTAATTCAATCCTGCCCGTAGGCGAAACGCTTCCGCTCCGCACCTTTGAACGACTGCGCGCATCGGGGATGGCGGCTTTGACAAATATTTTTCCACCCACTAGCGTCTTCGCATGGAATCTCTGCACGCCCCGTGGCGGATTCAATATATTCTCGCGCCAAAGAATCCTCCGGGCGATTCGCTCTTCGCAACAATTGGGCAATCGAATGATGACGTGGAAAACTTCGTCGTTGCGCGCGACCGCACTTGTTTCGCGTT
The DNA here is from genome assembly GCA_039917795.1 of Verrucomicrobiota bacterium. GTDB lineage: Bacteria > Verrucomicrobiota > Verrucomicrobiia > Limisphaerales > CANJXF01 > CANJXF01. Next base: position 1,322 of record JBDSIW010000357.1, read on the forward strand.
GCTTAATCGCTTTCCCTACACGGGCGGACATTTGCTGGTGTTGCCCTACAAAGAGACCCCGGATTTCAATGGATTAACCGATGAAGAAATGAACGATTTGTGGAAACTGGTTCGTCGGTGCCAGAATGCGCTGGCCAAAGTAATGCGACCTGACGGCTTCAATATCGGAGTCAACCTGGGAAAGGTGGCGGGCGCGGGCATCGCCGAACATTTGCACGTCCACATCGTGCCGCGCTGGAACGGCGACACCAATTTTATGCCGGTGATTGCGAACACGACCGTGCTGCCCGAGGCGTTGAAGGATCTGGCTGCCAAACTGCGTTCGGAATTAATTTTATAACCACAACCATGCCCTCAGAAACACTCCATTTTGAAAACGCGCGCCTCGCGCAGCAATTGTTCAACAACGACCCGAAAAATCTTCATGTGCTCGAGGGCGAATTGAACATCAGGGCCACGTCGCGCGAAGGCTGGATCAAGCTCGAAGGCTCGGTCGAAGACATCCAGCGCGCCAAACAATTGTTTCAGTTGCTCGAAGGCTCGATTCAAAGTGGCACACCTATCCGCAATCGGGAATTCGCTCAAGCCTTGAATGTCGTCAAGAACGAGGGAGTCGATGCGTTGAAAAACCTCTACTCGGAAAAGATTCATACCTCGGCCAAAAAATCCGCGATCACGCCGAGAACGCTCGGCCAGAAGCAATACGTCGAGGCAATCCGCCAGCACGACGTGACATTCGGCGTGGGCCCGGCGGGCACAGGAAAAACGTATCTGGCGATGGCGATGGCCGTGGAAACATTGAAGGCGGAAAAGGTTTCACGGATTATTTTGACCCGCCCAGCGGTTGAGGCGGGCGAGGCGCTCGGATTTCTGCCCGGGGACCTGCTGGAAAAAATCACGCCCTATTTGCGGCCGCTCTATGACGCTCTGAACGACATGATGACCGGCGAGGAAATCCAGAAAAATATGGAGCGTGGTGTGATCGAAATCGCGCCCCTCGCCTACATGCGCGGGCGCACCTTGAATCACGCCTTTATCATTCTGGACGAAGCGCAGAACACGACGACCGAACAAATGCTTATGTTCCTGACCCGGCTTGGTCACAGTTCGAAGGCGATCATCACTGGCGATCCGACCCAGATCGATTTGCCGTCCCATAAAAAATCCGGCCTCGTGGAAGCGCTGCATGCGTTAAAAAATGTCGATGGCATCGCCATAGCGGAATTCACCAAACGCGATGTCGTGCGGCATCCGCTCGTGCAAAAAATAATTGGCGCTTACGAGGAGCATCGGGGGAAACGCGAAAATTCATGAGCGTCCTCTGCCTGCGCAACGCCCAGCAAGCGCGGAGAGTTGACCTGCGCTTCTTGCGAAAACTCATTGTTTTCACTCTGCAGGAAATGTTTCAGGAAACCCGGTTTGAATTGGGAGTCCGGCTGGTCGGCTCGGATGAAATGGCGCGAATCAACGAAACGTTCCTGCACCATGCCGGATCAACTGACGTCGTGACGTTTGATTACTCGGACGACTCCAGCCTGAGATTCTCTCATCCCTCGGAACAGAATTGCCTCAAGCCCGCTCTACCTTTTTTGCATGGCGAGATTTTTATTTCGATTGATGATGCGGTCGCGCAGGCCAAAGAATTCAACAGCACCTGGCAATCGGAGCTAGCGCGCTACGTCATTCATGGAATTCTCCATCTGCGGGGTTTCGATGACCTGAACCCCGCCGAGCTTCGAAAGATGAAACGCGAAGAGAACCGCGTGCTTGAACTTCTTTCCGCTCGATTCCCACTTGCGAAATTGCAGCGGCAACCTAAAAGCAAAAATGGATGAGCGCGCCACCGGCCTGATCCTGCGAATTCGTCCGCTGACCGAAACGAGTTTGATCGTGCATTGGCTCACGCCGGATCTGGGCCGGGTCGCAACGGTGGCGAAAGGCGCGCGACGACAGAAGTCGCCTTTCCGGGGCAAGCTGGATTTATTTTATCATGCGGATTTTAGCTTCCAACGCAGCCGCCGCAGTGAACTTCATAATTTGCGTGAAGTGGTCTTGCGCGAAACGCACCTCTCGTTGCGTCGTGAGATCGAATCGGTCCAACAAGCCAGCTACTGCGCAAAACTGATCGAGCAAACCACAGAAACCGAAACGCCCCTGCCAAATATCTTCGGATTAGCTGCGAATTTTTTGGCGTTCCTCGCTTCCAGACCCCCTGAGCCAAAGACCTTGTTTGCCTTCGAAATGAAACTGTTGAGCGAGCTTGGTTTTCAGCCTGACCTCTCAAAGGAAAAGCTCACTATCGGCGCGAAAGTTATTTTAGAAAGGTTGTTGAGTTTTCAGTGGGCAGAAATCCCACGCCTGAAGTTGAGTCCAAACCAGGAGATTGAAATTCGCCATTTTCTTCGCGAATTCCTCTCTACCAATCTCGGACGGACTCCCCATATCCGCGCCTGAAAACTTAGACAGGGAACTCCGACCCGTCATCGTTGTTGCAGCTTGAAAAACTGTTGCGATGTCGTGGTCACGATGGCCGTGATTAAATTGGTTCCGAAAATCTTAGATTGTTGGAGCCGACACCGAGGAATTTATTTAGCCCGGCGTTTTTTCCAGGCGCACACAGCCAGGGCGCCGGCACTCAATCCTGCCAGCGCGATCGTACCCGGCTCGGGAACCGGCGTGAGGAACCCGCGAATTTCTCCGCCGCCGAAGGTTGAGGAATGAATATTCCAATATGCAGTTCCTGCAGCCATGGCCGAAGCGAGGGCCGACTCAGCGCTGGCAGGAGTTCCCCCGTTGGCAGTGATATAAGCCGCATTCCAGCTCGATGAAGATGTCAGATCCAAGGTGTTGGAGAAGCTGCCGAAAGTGACACCCAAAGGAAATCCGGCGAACGAAGGCGTTGTGGTCGCGACCCCGGCAGTACCCGCTCCCGGGATCACCGTAGCGGCGTGAATGTGCGACGCAGTTGTCGTCCCGGTTAAGTTGGTAAAAGAAACCTGCAATTGGAGGGAATGAGCCACGTCATCATAGTTCACGGTCCCAAAACCAGTTCCGGGCGATCCGTTGGCGGGAGATTCATTGGGACCATTAAGGGTTACGGAATATTGGAAAAAATTTGCCTGGACCGAAATGAGGCTTCCCGTGATGAATACCGAGAGGATGATTTTTTTCATATCAATGGTTTGGTTTTTAGGAATTGGGTTTGGTTTTAATTCAACTTACTTGAGTGTGATGAACAGAAAACGGTTTTGTTCCAATAACTTTTGGCATCGAATTTAAGCAAACGAAGGGGTCGAGGGACCACATGGTTTTCGTCGTTCCTCAGCGCAAAATTTTAGAGGTTGGGGAAAATCCTTGGGAGCGAATATCAAATGACGGAAGCCGATCTCCATCGTTGCGTCGTTAGGCAATCGCGAGGACTTCCGGCTCAACCCACTTTCCATGCTCACGAATTAAATCAACGAGGCGATCCACG
>JBDSIW010000358.1:0-5185 GCA_039917795.1 Verrucomicrobiota bacterium
CTTGGTATTTGGAAGAAATCAGCGATCTAAATTTAGAATGATTCTTTAGCTGGATGCGCCTTTCCAAAGCAGGGACTGACTAGTTCCTACAAATGTTCCCCCGCCATCACGTCTGTTTCTTTTAGTCCGAGCGCGAATGGTTCGAGCGGCATCGGCTCATCGTGATTTAGAAATCGTTCGCAAAGAGTGAAAAATTCGACCTCGGTCGTGATGCGCCGGATTTCGTGCAGAAATTCTCCCGTCGGCTCGATCCCCATTCCGACGTAGTTCATGTATTTCTTCATCTTCTGGATGTGCGCGTTCTCTTTGATTTGCGGCGGACGAACTGTTTCGTAAAGGTCGCGCAGATAGCCCAACACCTCGCGCCCCGTTGGAATAAAAATTGGTTCGCCGCGTTGATGCTCGCGGATCTGCCGGAAGAGCCACGGATTGCGAATTGCGCCGCGTCCGATCATCAAACCTTTCGCCCCGGTGATTTTTAAAACCTCATCCGCTTTCCCCGCAGAATAAATATTTCCATTGGCAAGCACCGGAAATGGCAATTCCGCCGCCGCGCGCGCGATGAAATCGTAATGCACTTCGCTGCGATACATTTCCTTCACCGTCCGCCCATGGACGGTGAGCAGATCGATTTTTTGTTTCGCAAATATCGGGAGCAACTCGTCTAACACCGCGGGAGAATCAAAACCGATCCGCGTCTTCACCGTGAATTTGGTCGTGACCGCGTCGCGCAACGCGCCGAGGATCGCGTCGACCCGTTTGGGTTCGCGCAACAATCCGCCGCCCGCGCACTTCCGGTAAACCACCGGAGCCGGACAACCGAGATTCAAATCAATTGCGGCGATTGGAAACTGCTGAAGTTCTTTCACTGTTCGGATAAGCGCTGGAATATCATTTCCGATCATCTGCGCGACAACCGGTTTGCCTGTGGGATTCTTCGTAATCGATTCGAGAATCCATTTCTCCAGATTGGAGGTCGGATGGACGCGAAAATATTCCGTGTAATAAACGTCCGCCCCGCCATAGCGTGTCATTAATTTCCAGAACGGCAGATCCGTCACGTCCTGCATCGGCGCGAGCGCGAGAATCGGGCGGTCACCATTCAACATGGAATCAAAATCATTCATCAAATCTTGGACAAAGTTTACAGAATTCAGTGAATTAAAAAAGGCAGGAGAAATTTTGTGAATTTAGTTCAGGATAAATGATCTTCGAAGACCCGTGCTTTGCGACAAAGGCGATTCTACCGCCTAATCTTACCTTCAATTACGACGGCCTGTATCTGCTCTTACGTTGTAGCTGCTCTTACGTTTAATGGGTGGATAAAAAAGCAAAAGGGTGCTTTCAATTCGGAGGGAAAATGCGAGTGTTTCGATGGATTCACCGGAACACTTCTTATGAAAATCACCTTTCCTGCTTTGAATCGACAGAAACTGTCCCTCTATGTGTTGCTGGTGCTCGCGTTGGCTACTCCGGTGGGCGCGGTCACCCGGTCATGGACGGGTGGTGGCCCGGTCGTTGGTGGATTTAGATACTGGAGTCATCCCGACAACTGGAGCCCGAACGGAGCGCCGCAGAACGGAGATGCGGTGTCGTTCCATGAAAATAATTTTTCGGCTGGCTCGACCACGACGATTAATGATCTGACGAATCTTACGGTTCAGTCCCTCACCGTCTGGTATCAGGCGGATTTTCTCACGCAGGATTGGACGCTGCTTGGAAACACGCTGGGCATCTCCGATGACATCCTGCTCTATTTTACCACGGGCCAGGAGATTTATATCAACTGCGGGCTTCGGCTGGAAGGTAACGTGTTGGTAACCGTGGACAACGAGTCGGAGCTTTACGTGAACGGACCGGTGGATTTGAACGGTCACGATCTCTTGTTGGAGGTCTTCAGTAGCTCTGTGTCCCTAACCGAATACGGTGGAGTGGCGGAACTTAGTGGCCCGATTTCGGGTAACGGGAACATCCATCTTTACCCAAGTCTCAGCGCCAATGGCGGCGGTGGGGGCGTGCTCCGAATCAACGGAACTGTGGGGAACTCATTTCTCGGGACAGTGACGCAACATTCCAAGCCAATGATCAGTGGGATACGCGGTGCCGAACTGGTGCTGGACAAACAGGCGGGGGTGGCGGTCACGGGTCCATTGGTGATCGATACCAACTGTGTCACCCGGCTCGCACGGGCAAATCAAATCGCCGACACTGCGCCCGTTCGAATTACCGCCGGTGGCCAATTGTTGCTGGATGGCCACGCGAATACGATTGGAAGTCTCTATCTAACGAACACCGCAAATGCGACCGCTACGACCCGGGTTGATACGGGAGGCGCGGTGCTTTCGGTGCTGGGTGACATCACGGCAGTCAACAATGGCTCCTTCACTCCGACAATCGTTGGTCGGCTCGATCTGCCATCGGGTAATCATAACTTCCTTGTCAGCGGTTTGGTTTATGAAGGTCTGGATATGCAGGCGCAAGTGACGGGTTCAGGCAATTTCAGCAAGTCGGGTGCTTCGGCCCTCCTGCTTCAGGCGAGCAACAGCTTCAATTCCACCATTTCCATTTTGCAGGGAACGTTGGACGTGCGTAATAATAATGGACTGGGTGACACCGCGGGCAGCACTGAGATTCAAGGCGGCGCATTGGTGCTGCGAAACGTGGCCATTGGCGACGAACTTCTTTTCGCCTTAGGCCAGGGCACCGGCGGGGAACTTCCTGGCTCCGTGCTGACGAGCATCGGTATTTCATCCTGGTCGGGTCAAGTGGCGCTTTACACCAATCTCGTGGTCACGGGCGACATGACGTTCACGGGGCCGATTTCGGGTGCGGGCGGCATGGGCTGTTTCGGCGGTGGAACGATCCGCCTTGGCGGGACGTTGGCGAATACCTACACCGGCACGACGCTGGTGCGCTGCCCGCTTCTTGAATTGGCTAAGTCTTACGATGTGAATGCGTTTTCCGGCCCATTGATCGGCGGTGGCGACTTTGGTGGAACCGCCGAAGTGCGCTGGCTGAATTCTTTCCAGGCTTCATTGCAACCGGTGACGCTCTATCCAAATGGATTGATCAATCTCAACGGCTTCGACGATAACTTTGGTCCCATAAATTTTTATGGCGGAACGATTTCAACCGGCAGTGGACTTCTAGGAATTAATGGACTGGTGACGGTTTACCCGGCTGTTGCGTCCAGCGTCATCAACGGCCGAATTTTTCTATCCTCGGGCTTCCGCGAATTTTACGTCTATTTCGGAGATAATAAACTCTCCGTGAATGCGACGGTGAGCGGTCCAGGACATCTTCAGAAATCCGGCGGCGGGGAGATGCGACTTACCGCGTCCAATTCCTACAGCGGTCTGACGTTTGTGGAGGAGGGAATTCTTTCCGCAGTAGATCCTGCTGCGCTCGGCGCGGGTGATATTCAAACCAGCGTGGCGGAGGGAGCGACTTTGAACCTGCTTTTTGCCAGCGGCGTGATGCGTGAAATCATTGCGCTCCGTGGCAGCGGAGCCGCCTTTGGTTACGGCGCGTTGACCGTCTCAGGCAACGTGACATTGCGAAACCAATTTCCCTCGATCTACCCGTGTCTGAGCCTGATCACGAACAGCACCATTGTCGTTAATTTTGGCGCGCAACTGGTCGCGGACGGATTCATCAATGGTCAGGGTCCGTTGATCAAGACCGGTGGCGGCTCGCTGGTCTTCAGCAATGCCAATCCTAATACTTATACCGGCGACACCATTGTGACTGCGGGCACGCTCGAATTGCGCAAGCCGAACAACACGATTGCGATTCCAGGAAATCTGGTGATTGGCCCTGCCTCAACCTTTTCGCCCGCCACCACGCGTTGGTTCCAAACCGGCGGCATAAATGCGAACTCAAACTTCACGGTAAATGCAAATTCTCTGCTCGACCTGAATGGAAATAATCAAAATCTAAGACTGCTTACTCTCAACGACGGCGCCGATGTGCAAACCGGCGCGGGCAATTTGAATTTTCTCTCCGGCGGTCTGCTCACGGTGGGTTCGTTGAATCCGTCCGGTTCGCAGGCCAGTTCCTCGTTCAGCGGACGACTCGGATTGCCTGCGAATGAGTCGCTGGTTTTCGCAGTGGCGGCCTACGCCCCGGGAATCCCCGTGGGCGCACCCGAGCTGGATTTGTCAGCCCAGATTCCTGCTCCGGTCGAGAACGTCAATTTTGAGCGCGCGGGCATTTTGAAAACCGGTTCGGGCGAGATGCGGCTCTCGGGAAACAACACGTTCAATGGTCGGGTGGATGTCAATGTCGGAACACTCACGGTGGCCAGTGGCACTGCGCTCGGCTCAACCTTTGACGGCACCTTTGTCGCCAACAGCGCAAGCCTCGCCTTGATCAACGGCCTCTCGGTCAACAATGAAACGCTCTTCCTGAATAGCAGTCACTCTGCCGCTCTTGATAACCGGGGTGGAAACAACAGTTGGAGCGGTTCTATTACTTTGGCCCGCGCCAGCAACATGAGCGTCAATCAAGACTGGTCCCTCACGTTATCCGGCGCGATTAGTGGCGCGGGGAGTCTCACGAAGGTGGGTGGCGGAATTCTTTCGTTGACCGGCTCCGCCAACAATACGCACGCGGGCAACACCCTCGTTAATGAAGGCACGCTCTTGTTAGGCAAAACCTACGGTTTTCAGGCCGTGCCTGCCAGTCTGGTCGTCGGTCAATCGGGAGGCGGTCCCGCCGCCCTTGCCCGTTATTCTAATCACGATCAAGTCTTGCAGAACATCACCGTCAATGGCAGCGGCCTGCTCGACTTGAATGGTTGGGACGAATACGAAGGCTCTCTCACGCTCAACGGCGGTGGGAGTGTGCAGACAGGGGCCGGCGCGCTCTACGTCCTCAATGGGGGCATCACGGTCAATCCCGGCGGCAACAACCCTGCCACCATTTCCGGCCGACTGGGCTTCGACGCGGGAACGCAAATCATCAACGTGGGCAGCGGAGTCACCAGCCCGGGCGCGCACGACCTCCTGATCAGCGCGTCAATTTTCCAAGCCAACCCCACCGCGAACGTGCAAAAAACCGGCGCGGGTATCCTCCGGTTGACGGGAACCAATACCTACACCGGCACCCTTTTCGTGAATGGCGGAACCCTGTGGGTCGATGGCGTGCAACCGCAAAGCCCCGTTCATCTCAACACCGGAACGCG
>JBDSIW010000359.1:0-2712 GCA_039917795.1 Verrucomicrobiota bacterium
CAAGCGCGTTCCGAGTTGGGACGAAGCGAAACAACAATTCGTGCCCGTGATGGAATGCAATCTGACGTTGAGTTTCGATCACCGCGTTCTGGACGGCGGCGGCGCGGGAAGATTGCTGGCGCGCATCTCGGCGTTGTTGCAAGAGCCGGAGAAGTTATAAGCAATTCATAAACGTCTCAGACTAATTTTTAGGCGAATTTGTTCGGGTTTATTTTCGACCAAATAGGGGGAACGGCCTTTACCATCGGTGAACTTTAGCCAGACCCTCCTCCATGTATTTTGCTTTATGAAATTTGGTGCACATTGCTCAACTTCCGGCGGCGCTTGGAGAGCGCTCGAACGCGGCGCGTCCATCAATTGCGAAGTTGTCCAGCTGTTCGTTAAAAACAACATGCAATGGTTTGGCAAACCCGCTTCGCAAAACGATCTCGCGCTTTACGCCAACCAATTGGCGTCGCAAAAATTTTGCTGCGTCTTCGGTCACACCGGCTACCTCATCAACCTCGGCGCGCCCGCATCAGACAATCGCGCTAAATCCATCAAGTCGCTGATTCAGGAAATCAATTTTGCGACCGATCTTGGCATTCCATTTTTGGTTTTACATCCGGGCGCGCACCTCGGCACCGGTGAAGAGAATTGTCTCAAACAAATCGTGGCCGGCCTGGACGAGGCGTTCGCTGCAACTAAAATTTCTCCCGTGCGAATCGCCCTGGAAAACACGGCGGGACAGGGGACGTGTCTTGGGCACAAGACCGAACATCTCGCGGCGGTTTTCGAAGGCGTGAAAAAACCGGAGCGACTTGGCGTTTGTCTGGACACCGCGCATTTTTTCGCGGCCGGTTATGAAATCCGCACCGAGAAAGGCTGGAACGCCGCGATCAAGGAAGTGGATTCGTTGATCGGCTTGAGAAAAATTCTCGCGTTTCATCTGAACGATTCTAAAACCGACCTGGGTTCGCGGGTGGATCGGCACGAACACATCGGCCAGGGAAAAATCGGCAAGGAAGCGTTTCGTCATATCGTCAACGATTCGCGTTTTAAGAAAACTCCGGCCTGCCTCGAAACACCCAAATCGCCCGATCTGCACGAGGACGTGGAGAATCTTGCGGTGCTGCGGTCGTTGGTCAAATAGGCGCGGCCAATCCCTGCGGACCGCACGCATTCGGCAGCAGTTGAGAATTCCAAGGAAAGGGGGAAATTCTTGCTCCGGCTCATTTGCCCAGAATCTTCCGTTCGGGCGCGTCTTGACGTTGCTACGAACGAAGCGCCGACCTGCGGTCGGCTTTGCGCTCGATAAACCAGCACTGGGAGCGAACCCACCAACCGCTTGAATAGAATGTGCCGCAAAGCCGGTTGCAAACCGGTGCTCCGTAGCAACGTCATAATGCGCACCTTCCGTTCTTTCGCCACACTGGACAACGTCAGGCGCTCCGCTTTTACTGCTTTCGCACTGAATGGAAGATCGCGCGACAGCATCATTGGAAGAATATCTGCAATTGCACCCGGCAGATCTGGCGGATCGTTTGCAACGTCTTCCGCCGGACGAGGCGCGCGACATTCTTATCCGTCTGCCTTCTGCTCTCGGCGCGGCTGCCATCGCCGAACTCGAGCCGGAGCAATCGATTGAACTGCTCTCGAAATTTTCCGCGGAACAAGTCACGCAGTTTCTCGAGGAAATGCCGGCCAAAGAGGCGGCAGACATTGCGGGCGATCTGAATCTCGAGCAGCGCACGGAGGCGCTCGCGGATCTTCCGCCGGAAAAATCCGCGCAAGTGAGCGCGCTCCTGCGCTATCCGGAAGACACGGCGGGCGGGATCATGAGCGACCGCTTCATCGCCTTGCGGGCCGACCAGACAATTCAGGAATGCCAGCAAATGTTGCGCGCGCTGGCCGAGACGGAAACGCCGGATGTGTCTTATCTTTACGTGACCGACGCGCGGAAGAAATTCCTGGGGGTCATTTCGCTGCGCGACCTCGTTTTTCGCCGGCCGGAACGGCGCGTAGAAGAAATCATGAATCGTTCCGCGGCAACCGTTCGAGTGGATGCCGACCAGGAGGAAATCGCGCGGCAGTTTGAGCATTACCATTACCTCGGCCTGCCCGTGCTCGATCTCGAAGGCCGGCTCGTCGGCGTGGTGCGGGCGAACGACGTGATTCAAGTCGCGCAGGACGAGGCCACGGAGGACATGCAACTGATGGTTGGTTTGTCGGGCGAAGAGCGCGCCTTGACCCCGTGGCATCGATCCATCCGCACCCGGCTCCCGTGGCTCTGCGTAAACCTTGGCACCGCATTTTTGGCGGCGGCGACGGTGGGGATTTTTGAGAACACCATTGCGCGCTGGACGGTGCTGGCCATTTTCCTGCCGATTGTCGCGGGGCAGGGCGGAAACGCCGGCGCGCAAACGCTGACGGTGATTATCCGCGACCTGGCTCTTGGGGAACTTTCACGCGGCGACGGGCGCAAGGCGCTGATGAAGGAACTTTTCTTAGGAGTCGCCAACGGACTCGCCATTGGACTGATTGTAGGAGTCGTGAGTTACCTTTGGAAAGGGCAAGCCATTCTTGGATTAGTCGTGGGCCTGGCGATGTTGCTCAACATGGTCGCGGCGGCGCTCTCGGGTGTGCTGATTCCATTCGGACTGAAGGCGTTTAAAATCGATCCCGCTCTCGCCTCAAGTATTTTTCTGACGACGGTGACCGATGTGGCGGGCT
>JBDSIW010000360.1:0-3297 GCA_039917795.1 Verrucomicrobiota bacterium
GCTGACGGTTTCCTTCTTACGCTTCAAATAAGATTTCCGCCGTGATCGTTTTTGAGTTTTGTTCAATTGCTGTCCCATAAGTGTCTTTACTTTGCTTAACGGTTACGTTGTTTATGAGAATATGAAGATTCGTTTGCTCGCATTCAATACCTATTTACTTGCGGCCGCGCTTTTGCTCGGTTGCAAGACTCCCCAGGAGAAACGTGAGGCGGCAGAATCGAAGAAACAAAAAAAAGAATTGAGCACGATCCGCTTTCATCTCGAGGCGGAAGGCGATTCGTCGGGACGCGCCGAGCCTGTCCCGATCTTGCGCGCCGCTCCCGTGCTCGTCAATGTGATCAAGGACTCCTTCCTGGATGAACGCGATGTTCTCAAGGCGACGCTGGTGGATGCCGATGGCGGGTTTTCCATCCGGGTTCAACTCGACGATCATGGCGGCTTTGTTTTGGACACGGTCACTACTTCAAACAAAGGAAAACGTCTTGCGATCATGACGGAGGCAACCGACCGTCGATGGCTTGCTGCCCCGGTGATCACCAGAAGGATCACTGACGGCGTTATAACTTTCACGCCTGACGCCACGCGGGAAGAATCGCTCCGCATCGTTCGCGGCTTGAACAATACCTCGTTGAAAATCCGAAAGAAGGGAATCATCTCAGGGCTGTGAACTGCCGCTTCCTTTTTTTCCTGGTCCTGGGCGTCGCGCCGCTGGCTCCTGCGGAAACATTTCATTTGCCCACCGCGAACGACGCGTTATTCAAGCCGGGAGCTGAAGAACAATACTTCGTGGGCACGACCGGCAAACCGTGGTCGAGCGGAACCTTTGGCTGCGTTCGCTCGGACGGCTGGCAACTGCACGAAGGGCTCGACGTAAAATGTTTAACGCGCGACAAGCAAGGCGAACCCAAGGATGCGGTGTTGGCCACGGCGGACGGAACCGTAGTTTACTTGAACAAAAAGCCATCGCTTTCCAACTATGGAAATTACTTGGTGCTGAAGCATCAGATCGACGGCTTGGAGATTTACTCCCTGTATGCGCACTTGCGCGAGATTCGCAGCGATTTAAAAATCGGCAGGCTGGTTAAATCAGGCGAAGCGGTCGCCGTGATGGGCCGGACCTCGAACACCCACGAACGCATTTCCAAAGAGCGCGCCCATGTTCACTTCGAGCTGGATTTTTTTGTCAGCGAGCGGTTTTCCGAATGGCATAAAAAATCATTGCCGGGCCAACGCAACGATCACGGCGATTGGAATGGCCAGAACTTGATCGGAATTGATCCCCGGGCAGCTCTCATCGCCGACCACAAACACGGCGATCAATTTAATCTCGTCGGCTGGATTCAGCGACTGCCCGAGCTTTGTCGCGTTGTCGTGAGAGCCAAGGATTTTCCATGGCTGAAACGCTATGGCCCGTTAACTCGCGTGAATTCCCTGGCGCAAAAAGAAGGCATAGTCGGCTACGAGCTTGTCCTGAATTTCAACGGGCTTCCCTGCCAGGTCATCCCTCGCGCCGCGTCTGAGCTGAAGGGATCGGGCAAATACTGGGTGCTGTCTGTGAACGAAAGTGAATACAACAAAAACCCCTGCCGAAAACTGGTGACCCGCCGAAACGGCCATTGGGAATTAGCAAACAATGGCATCCGCCTGCTCGATCTTTTGACTTTTTGAAACCGCCCGGCGCGGGTCATTCCCACCCATGCGAGCTAGACACCTTTCTCTTCGCGATGCTTTTTTTTCCGCCGCGCGGCGGCCAACATCGTTTTGAAGTAATCGAAAATCAGGAAGACAACGAAAACTAAAGCAATCGTTCCAACCACCAGCATGAAAACCGTTGCGCCGAAATTATGACGCAAGTTGTCTCTAAAAATTTCCAAAAATGACGACATATTTTCGTTGGATTTCAAAATTTTGACCCGAATCTTTCGCGAATGTTCAATGCGCGAAAAACTCCCGCTCGAAACTTAAGAGGCGCTGGACGCTTTTAACAAGGGCAATAAATTTTGCTCCATCGCACTTTCCTCCAGGCCGATATCCGCCTTGAAGAGAAACCAATGTTCGATGTGCTCGACGGCACCCCCCGGTGCGAGCTTTCCCAGCGGCCCAAGGGTCTCGACCTCCAGCATGTCACCGTTCGTGTAGCACTCGGTGTTGCAGCCGAAATCCGGATACGGAGCGCCCGCCAAAAATCCAAATCGCTTGATAAAAAGATCGTCCGCCCGAGCGTAAGCCGCCCAACCAGCCGTATTCATGATCCCGATTTTTTGGGCCGACCCGGATTTAGGATCGCACTTCACCTGAATAAATTTTTTACCCCAAACATAACGGCTGTCTGCCATATCCGTGTACCCCCAGAGAGCGAGCGGACGCACCGGGAGAAAGCCATTTGACACCGGCTCCTGCGGGAAAATCGCCCGGCCCGGACCGTCCACGACCGACAACGCCCACGGCGCAGCCTCGATGGGCCAGAGATTCCTGTTGGTCAGCCGGTGCAGAACTTTCGCGCGATTCTCATTCGGTGAGAGCGTGATCTCGATTTCCTTTTGCAGCCCGGTGCTGGCCTCGACCGGCTGGATCAACTTGAGCATCGTGCCGTCCCACTGGTGTTCGATCGGCAAATTGTCCGGGGCGTAGGTGCGAGGCATCACCTCGGGTGCGTGCCAGAAGCGATGGCCGCCGTACGAAACCCATTTGCTCCCGCCGGTTTTTCCCACCTGATCGGGAAATTCCTTGAACAGATTTTTGCCATGGGCAAAACCAAATCGAATAATTCGCGGGCCCACATCCGTCGTGGCCACCAGGTCGATCTCGCCATTGCTCAACTCAATGCAATTGGACCAGCCACCGTAATTTATTTTTCGCATTTTGATTAAACGTTGAGTTCCGGGTCGCAAAATCCTGCACGTGCTTCGGAGAAGAATTACCAAATCAATTGCAAACAAAAGAACAATCGTTGTTGGCGTCGCACATCCATGAAACGAAACATGAATGGCGATTTGCCGCAGGCAGAATTCCCAGTCGCCGTTCCAAAAATTCGGCGGCTTGAATCAAAGCATCCTGTGGGCTAATTCATGGACGACCCAAATTGATTTGTGGAAAAACTAAAGCTGCTCCGCTGCGCATCCTTAATCGTCGGAGTGTAAATGACGCATCCCTGCATCGCCTTGAAATTGATGAAGATGAAAAAATTTTGTTTGGTCATTGGAACCGTTTGCCTGGTGGCGGGCTGCGTGAATCAGCAAATCGAAAGCATCGGATCGAAAAATGGCGAACAACTGGTCTCGACTTATCAGGCGCTTC
>JBDSIW010000361.1:0-3978 GCA_039917795.1 Verrucomicrobiota bacterium
CAACGCAGCCGAGTTGACGCTCGCGCCGGGCGTTGCCCAGCCTTTGAACGAAACTTTTTGCGTCTCGATTTCCTTCACCAGCGCGCCGAGCTTCACCGTGAGCGCGGACGTTACGAGGGAAAAACCATCCTTCGCATAGCGCGGCAAATCCTCGACCTGCGTCGCCAATTCTCCCATTAGCAGCACGAGATCTTTTTGCACCGCGAGCAAATTCTCCCCGACGAACGCGTGCTGCGCAGTGGCGCGCGCGAGCCCGAGCGCGGTGTTCAATTCATCGACGGCGCCGTAAGCCTCGACGCGCGGATGGCACTTGGAGACGCGCCGGTTATACATCAAACCGGTTGTCCCCGAATCTCCTGTTTTCGTAGCGATGCTCATGCTGAATTATTTCTCGACAATTTTCTGGTAGGATAAAACTCCGTTCACGATGGCGCTGGCCATCCGCTTTCGGTACTCGGGATCATAAATCCGCCGGGCCTCGTTCGGGTTGGTCATGAAACCGCCCTCGATCAAAATCGCCGGCATTTTCGCGGTCAACAAAACCATGAACTGCGAACGCTTCACGCTGCGGTCATCGACCCCGAGATGTTTCACGAGCGACTTTTGCATTTCGTAAGCGAGCAGCGTGTTGCGCCGGTCGTGGGCGTGGCCGGGATACGACGGAGCGGATTTTCCGCCGCTGGTCGAGGTCGTTCCCGCGGGAGTGAGGCAATAAACTTCCACTCCTTCGACCGCCCGTTTTGGCGCCGCGTTGTAATGCAGGCTGATGAAAAGGTCCGCCTCATTCCGGTTGGCGATGGTGGGCCGCTCCTGCAGGCGAAGGGTCTGGTCCCGCGTTCGCGTGCGCACGACATTGAATCCCGCTTTCTTCAGGAGCCGTTCCACTTCCTCGGAAAGCAGCAGCGTGAATTTTTTCTCCTCCATGCGGCCGTCCAATTTTCCCGGATCCTCTCCGCCGTGGCCAGGGTCGAGGCAAATGGTTTTGATCGCCGCATTCGTCGGCATTTTTTCCGGAAAAAAAAGCGGCTGGAGCGACACTTGCAGGTCAATCGCGGAAATATAAACACTCCCTTTCTTCAGCACGATCGGGAGACTCAACGTGAAATTGATCCCGTTGATTTGCGCCTTGTAGGAATCCATCGTCAGAAGCATCCGGGTGGAGGCATTGGTCGCGCGAAGTTCTTTTTCCTTGAGCGCGCCAACCCATCTTAGATCGACTTTGTTCCCCTTCGCCCAGTCCGTCATGCGAATGTATTCGCGGCCGAACAGGAAGGTTCGTTGCAGATTTTCGAGAGAACCTTCCGCCCCCGCTCTCCACGCTCCCGCCAAAAAATATAGCAGGAGGGCAAATCTCATGTGGCGAACTGATAGGGCGCGTCACTCCGCGCGCGCCGTTCCTGCCGCACGCCGGGGAATGCACCCGCCAATGCCAGGGGACTCAGGTTTTGGCCGGAAGCGCGGGCGCAAATCCGCAACTTCCCGTCGGCCGCTCTCTCGATATTCAGCGGGGTCATCGCAAAAAGGCTTCATGCAATCCGCCATCCACCGTGATCACCTGCCCCGTGGTTTTGCTCAATCGCTTCGTCAGCAAAATGTAAAAAGCCTCGGCCTGGTCCGCCGGAGTGATGGGAGATTTCGTCAGAGTGCGATCCGCGTAAAATCGCGCCAGCTTGGTCGTGAGCGAGTCGGTCGCCTCGTCGTCGCTGTAGGAAATATTATACTTCGCCAGGCTCGCAATAACCCGATCGCGCGGAAACATGGCGCTGCCTTGGACAACGGTCGCGGGCGCGACCCCGTTCACGCGCACGAGGGGCGAAAGTTCAATGGCCAATTCGCGCACGAGATGATTTGCCGCGGCCTTCGAGGCGTCGTAGGCCACTGATCCTTTCTTCGCGACCACGGCATTCGCGCTGGTCGTGAGAACCAGGTTTCCAGTCAGCCCTTGCTCCTTCCAGGTTTTTGCCGCCTCGTCGCCGACGATGTATGCGCCGGTCACATTGATCGCAAACGTCAGCGCCCATTTGTCGTCCGGAATGTGTCCGCTGGTGTCGGGCGCGACAAAAATTCCCGCCGTCACCGCGATGGAATCAAAGCCGCCGTAAGCCAGCGCCACGTCGTCCAGCATCTCGCGCACGCTAGCGCGATCAGTGATGTTCGCGGACAATCCAATCGCCGGGCCGCAGTTGGAAATCCCCGTCCCCGCCACGCCGATGCCGAGCCCGTATTTGTCCGTGATTTCCTTGGCCGTTGCCTTGGCAGCCTCTGCGTTCAAATCCACGCAAACGATGTGCGCGCCTTCCTTGACGAGGCGATGCGCCACTTCCTTGCCAATTCCCGAGCCGGCACCGACCACCACCACGATCTGGCGCGCCAATTCTTTTTCGGCCGGCATGCGTTGCAACTTCGCTTCCTCAAGCAGCCAGTATTCGATATCGAAAGCCTCCTGCTGCGGGAGCGCAATGTATTTGTCAATCGCCTCCGCGCCGCGCATTACTTCCACAGCGCAATTGTAAAACTCGGCCGTCACCCGCGATTCGCTCTTGTCCTTGCCCCACGCAACCATCCCGAGCCCGGGAATGAGAATCACCGTCGGATTCGGGTCGCGCATCGCGGGAGAATTGGCACGCTTGCATTGGTTGTAATAAGTCGCGTAATCCTCGCGATACTTTTTCAAGCCGTCGCTCAGCCTGGTCTTTAAAGAGACAACAAACTTTTCAATTTCGGCGACATCCCAACTTCCAGCCTGCATCTTGCTCGCAGAATTTGCCGGCGAGACGCCAGCGTCACGGTCCAGCGCGACGTAGAGAGGTTTGATTTTGGTGCGGAGAAAATGGTCTGGGCAACTGGTGCCCAGTTCCGCCAGGCGCGGGGCGTCCTTCGAATTGACGAAGCGCAAAATCTTTTCGTCATCCTGAATCGTGCCAATGAATCGCTTCTGCTGGCTGACCTGCCCGCGCAACCACGGCAGCAATTTCGCGAAAACTGTTTTCCGCGTGGCTTCCGGCAATGTCTCGTGCATCGCCCCGCCAAACGCCTTCGCGTCGCCGCCTTTCTCGGAATATTTTTTCTCGATGAATTGCGCTGCGCGGTCGATTAGTTCGAGCGAGAGGAAATAGCATTCCTTGTCATCATTCGACCAATTGATCAGCCCGTGCTGGCCCATCATGATTCCCTTGGCTTTGGGATTTTCCCCGCAAATTTTTTGCATCGCCAGCCCGAGTTCAAACCCCGGCCGCAGCCACGGCGTGTGCACCACTTCGCCGCCGTAAATTTCTTTCGTCAGCCGGACGGAATTCTCAGACGCCGCGACGGAGATCGCCGCGTTCGGATGCGTGTGGTCCACGTGCTTGAATGGAATGAACGAATGCAGCGGCGTGTCGATGGAAGAGGCACGCGGGTTGAGATTGAACGTGGTGTGATTGTACATCGCCACCATGTTGTCCTCGGACGGTGTCTTGGGCCCCTTGTCTTTGGCCGCGCCGTAGATTTTTTGCAGCGACATCAATTTATCCTGGTAGAGCGAGGAGAAATTTTCCTTCGTCGAAGTCCGCAAATCGCCTCCCGAACCCTTCACCCAAAGCACTTCGACCTTTTCGCCCGTGAGCGGATCGGTCTCCTGCAATTTGGCGGAGGTGTTTCCGCCGCCGGTGTTGGTGATGCGCTGGTCGCTGCCGAGTTTGTTCGAACGATAGATCAATCGTGCGGCTGTATCGAGTTTTGCAACCTCGGCGTCGTTCCAGAGATTATTGACGTATTTAAAAGATTTGTCGGACATAAATTCGGGCAAAGGCTAGAGGCGTCGGGAAAATGGAACTATGATTTTTTCAATCCTCGCAGAAAGATTTTTCACCGCGAACCACGCCGAACGGGCGCATCTTGACGATGCTACGAACGAAGCGCCGACCTGCGGTCGGCTTTGCGCTCAATAAACCAGCACGAGGAAGCGAACCCACCAGCCGCTTGAAAAAATGTGCCGCA
>JBDSIW010000362.1:0-3892 GCA_039917795.1 Verrucomicrobiota bacterium
TGAGAAAAGCGACGCCTTTCTCCATGAACTCGCGTTGTCGCTTCACGATTTCCCGCGCGATGTTTCCAATGGTTTGCTGGCGCTGGTGGAGACTCTTGATTAAAAATTTTCCGGCACGAATTTTCTCGCGGATGTATTCCCGCACTTCGGCGGAACTGTCCGCCTGCGCCATCAAATCTGTATAGGTGTTGCTGATGCGCAAGTGGGGGATGTGCTCATTGTTGGTCGAAACGGTAAAATCATCTCCGACCTTTTCCACGAAAACCTCCGGCAAAATATAGCGGTCATCGTTGGGAAGGAAATCGCGACCCGGCCTTGGTTCGAGCTGCCCGATATTGGCGGCGATTTCCTGCGCCTCATCCACTTCAATTCCCAGTCCGCGGGCAATTTCCGGAAATCGTCTTTTGCCAAGCGCCTCCATGTAATCCGCGATGATTCTATACTCAGGAGTATTCTTGCGCCCGGCGCGTTCCAGTTGGAGCAACAGGCATTCGCGTAAATCGCGCGCGCCAACTCCCGGAGGATGGAATGTCTGGATGACTTGAAGCACCTCCAAAATCTTTTCCTGCGCCACGTTGGTTGCGAACGCCAGCGACTCCACGACTTGGAGAGGAGTCAGCGCAGGCTTCGTATTCGGGCTGGGATTTAAATAGCCGTAGTCATCGATGTTGCCAATGATCATTTCGGCGACGCCCCATTGTTCGCGGGTAATTTTTGAAGTGCGCGCCTGTTCAAGGAGAACTTCCTGCAATGACGTGGCCGCCACCAGCGAATCGAACATGAATTGCCGTCGTTCCTCCGCTTCGGGATCGGCGCGAGATGGCAAATTGGTTTGCGTAAAATGGTCCCGCCACTCCTGGTCGAGCTGCGTCAATTTTTCAAACTCCGCCTGGAAATCGTCCACCGGTTCGTTGGAAGATTTTTCCGTAGCGGGATCAAAGTTAACGTCTGGCGGAGGTTCCGTCGGATCCGCGTGATCGATGGCTTCAGCACCTTCCTGGGAATTTTTTTCCGCCTGTTCGATCTCTGCTTCCGCGACTTCTTCCAGAAGAGGATTTTGCTGCAATTCCTGCTCGACGAGCGCCTTCAATTCAAGAGAAGGCGCCTGGAGCAAAGCGAGAGACTGCTGCAGTTGCGGTGCCAAGACCTGCGACAGCGACATCCTCTGTGATAGATGCAAACCTTGCGACATGAGGCAGAATGCTAATGGCTATTATCCATAGCTCAAGCGAGAAGTCCGGTTTGTCAGACCCTAATTTTATGGGTGAAAACCGACTTGTTCGTTCCTCAAGAAGGCGTAAAAGAATGCGGATGACGGACCCTGTTTGGGTTTCAGAATTTAATCTGTGGAATCAAAATCCCGGGAAAAAATATTCCCGTGCTTTATCCACGAGCGCCGTCCACTTGTCCACCACACGATAGAACTGCATGCCATTGGTGCCCGAAACGGTGTAAGGAGAGACCGCGTTCGTCACAATAGTCGCTGAACCGGACAATTCGTGGGATCGGGGAGCGCAGCGGCAGCGCGGAATCCACCGAAGACGCCAAGCAATAGTAGAATACGAAAGAACGGCAACTTCAGAAATGATGGGTGAGATAGATTCATAGGGATTTTTCCTGAACGAGAATAGTAATTAATAGTTGGCGGTAGGAAAAAATCAGCGACTGAACCGAAATGTGGCTGAGGAAAATTACGGTTTTGCGAATGGTGATTTTAACCTGCCATCTGCGGAGTTGGAGTGAGCCGGGAAAGAATGACGGGCTACCAACAGGCGAACCAGGACTTTGGCGCGTGAGCAAATTTCTTTCAGGAACTGGTTGCAATCTGCGAGTCGATTAACGACTACTATCCGCCACAATTTTAAAAATATGCCGAAACAGAATCAGGAGTTGCAGTTGTTGAATCTTTTGCGAACCGTTTTGCCCAAGGCCGTGCCTGACGCAAAGCTGGCTGACAAAATCTACAGCGCGCTGGAAAAGGAAATCTCCGCGAAGGAACGCGCCGGTGCATTCGAGAAGTTTTGCAAGCGAACGGAATTGCCCGACCTGGAAAAGAAAACCTTGAATGAAGTAAAGGAGCAATTCGAAGGCTCGTTCGGCAAGGGCGCGGTTTCCGTTATCGCGCATCCCGCCAAGAAGGCCGTCACGATCGAAGTGGAAACGCCCGGTGGAATTTTTGAGGGGGTGATCAAGGTTGGTGCCAACGTGAGCGGCGGGGAGGGCGATGATGAATTAAAGGTGACCTTCGTCCCGTTTCCCGTGGCGATGGAGACAGATCCTGAATTGGTCTGGATGCTGGCGCGGGATGAGCGCATGACACCCAGCGACGCAGCGATTGCACTGACCAAAGCGCAGGAAGGGTTTTGGGAATCGAAGGCCGGCCAGCAACATTTGCGCAAACGGGTCGAACGAACTTTTCCCGAGTTCATCGCGAAGGTTCCTTCCAAAGCTCTCGTCGAATCCGGCTTGAAACGTCACTACAAGGAGCCGGAACCGGTCAAGCAGATCAAACCGCTCGCAGCGTCCAAGACCAAATAAATTTCGCCGACGTGGAGGCTGAATAATTTTACGGCGCGGCTCTGGACATCACGGTGAGGCAACATTAGCGTCGGAGAATATGCTTCCCAGCCGCTCGCCGGATCACGCTGATGTCCGAATTGGCCACGTGCATTTAAAGATCGCCGATCTGGAACGCGCGCTGACTTTTTACCGCGACGTGCTCGGTTTTCAAATCACGCAGCGGATGGGATCGAGCGCGGTTTTTCTTTCTGCGGGCGGCTACCACCATCACATTGGGCTCAACACTTGGGTAAAGTGCGGGTGGTTCCCCGCCTTCGCGCCGGTCAACCGGTTTGTTTCATCTCGCAATTTTATATCCCACCCGCGCACTGCTGGCCGACGCGTTGCGCCGTGTGCTCGAAGCCCGCATCGAGATCGATGGCGCATCCGATCACGGCGTCAGCGAGGCAATTTATCTCCGCGACCCGGATCAAAATGGCGTTGAGCTTTATTGGGATCGTCCTAGGGAACTGTGGCCGCGAGACGGGAGTGGCGAAATCCAGATGCACACGCTGCCGCTGGATTTGGAAAATCTGCTTCAGGAATCTGGAACCGACTGAAGAAGTTTATTCCGCTGCAGCGCAATTGCTGTTCAAACCCAAAACACTGCCGGAAATTTCTTTTGCAACGCGGGTTTCAATTTCGGATACGTGTTCGCCTTGAATGCGGGCCAGTTGAAGGTTGACTCAAGTCGTTTGCCATCGGGCGTTGAAAGCCAGATTCTGACCAACAATTTTCCATCGCAAATGTGCGGGTGATCTTTCGCTCCAAAACATTCGTGCAGTTTCACCTGGAGTTCCGGCGAATTGGGCTGGCCATCGTCGTCGCGAGATTCCTCGGGATAAAGCATTTTTAATCTCTTCTCGCCGGGCCAGGCGACAGCGACAGGAGCAAATTCATTCAGCCACTCGAGTTGTTCGGGCGCGAGTTGTGCGGTGAAAATCTCCTTGAGCGGCGTCGCCTGCGCTTCTTTGACCAGTGTCTGATTTTCAAAAGCTTTTGCCAGCGTTGCGACTATTTTGTTTTCGTCGAACGCCGGAAAATCCAACTCCGGTGAAACGGCAGCGAGCAGGTTGACGCGCGCTATGAATTGCTTCACGTCGTGATTGAGCAGGGGCAACTCGAAATAATGTTTCCGATAGGCCTCGGCCAAACTGCGGCCGGACGCAATCGGTTCCACGTCCCGCTGATGTTCGTGGTGGATGACGAGATCATGAAAGCGAATCAGTTTTACGGCCGCGACGCGTTTGTGCGTCCGATCAAAAGGATGTTCGACCGTGGTCGTAAGTTGCTCGGGAAACATTTCTTCAATCCATTCCCGCTTCACCAGGCT
>JBDSIW010000363.1:0-2864 GCA_039917795.1 Verrucomicrobiota bacterium
GTATGGCGTCTGGCCTTTGCACCAGGTGGTGTTTGCCGGGATGCTGCACGGCCTGGCCAGGTCAGCGGAGAGAAACAAATGAGGGTTCACGAATTCAAAGCCGAGCTTTGGCTGCCGCTGCCGCCCGAGGAATTATTTCCGTTCTTCGCCGACGCCGGCAATCTCGACGCGCTCACGCCACCGTGGTTGCATTTTCACATCGTCACGCCCTCGCCCATCGTCTTGAAGGCCGGTGCTTTGATTGACTATCGGCTGCGCGTCCACGGTCTGCCGTTACGCTGGCGCACACGCATCAACGTCTGGCAGCCGCCGTTCCGCTTTGAAGACGAGCAGTTGCGCGGGCCGTATCGGCAATGGATTCACGAGCACACGTTTGAGGCGCGGGACGGCGGCACGCTGGCGCGCGACCGGGTGAGCTACGCTGTGCCGTTCGATTTTCTGGCGCACCGTTGGTTCGTCCGGCCGGACATCGAACGGATTTTCAAGTTTCGCAACGAGGCGTTGCAATCGCGGTTCGCGGCGTCACAAGTGGTTCGACCATGAAGCGTTCCCGTTCCAACTCTACGACTGCCCCTCATCCGACGACGCGATTGCGCCTCGGTTTGTGTTGCCAGTTCGCGCGCGAGCCGATCAAGTTTCGCACGACCACCGCGACCGCGATGTTGCGTCTCTCACATCCCGAACGGCTTGCGCGTCTGGCGGAACTTTGCCTGGCCAATGCCGATGCGTTGTTCGCTTCCCTCCGCTACTGCGCGGCGCAGGGCATCGGCGCGTTCCGGATCAACAGCCAGATTCTGCCGATCAAAACGCATCCCCAAGCTGGTTACGACATCCGCGAACTCCCGCGCGGAAATGAAATCATTGCGCGCTTCCGTGAGTGCGGCGCGTTTGCGCGCGAACACGGTCTGCGACTTTCTTTTCACCCCGACCAGTTCGTGGTCTTGAATTCGCCGAACACGGATACGGTGGCCCGCTCACTGGACGAGTTGAATTACCAGGCCGAAGTGGCGGGGTGGGTCGGTGCGAACACCATCAATCTCCACGGCGGCAGCGCTTACGGTGACAAGCCCTCCGCGCTTCAGGCCTTGCGCCGGACCATTGAGCGTCTCCCCGAACCCGTGCGCTCGCGCCTCACGCTGGAAAACGATGACAAGACTTATGCGCCCGCCGACCTGTGGCCCGTCTGTGCTGACACGGGAGTGCCGTTGGTTTACGACGTGCATCATCATCGCTGTCTGCCTGACGGATTGAGTATCGAAGACGCCACCGAACGCGCCTGTGCGACTTGGAATCGCGAACCGCTGTTTCACATATCCAGTCCCATCGAAGGCTGGCGCGGGCCAAAGCCGGCGCGGCATCACGATTACATTGACCCCCGCGATTTCCCGAACGCGTGGAAGAATCGCGCGCTCACGGTGGAAGTTGAAGCGAAGGCCAAGGAGTTGGCCGTTTTGAAACTGCTCGGCGACCTGAAGCGGCTTGGGTCAATTGAATTCCCATGAGCGCGATAGGCTGCCAGCGTTTCGATCTCCCCGTCACCGTCGCCATGATTGGTTGGCTGCTCGTGTGCTTCGCAGCCGCGGCCATGGGCGGCTTCTTCATGCCGGGCGAATGGTATGCGGCGCTGAAGAAGCCGTCGTGGAATCCGCCTGGCTGGATCTTCGGACCGGTGTGGAAGGGCGCTCTACACGATGATGGCCGTGGTCGCGTGGCTCGTGTGGAAACGCGGAGGTTTCGCGGGGCAACGCCGACCGCTGACAATCTTCCTCGTGCAACTAACGCTCAACGCCGTCTGGACGCCGCTGTTCTTCGGATTGCACTGGCTCGGCGTAGCTTTCGCCGAAATCGTGCTGCTCTGTCTGGCGATTGCCGCAACGATCGCTGCCTTTGGTCCGGTCAGCCGAGTCGCCGAGTGGCTGCGCGCACCCTACCACGCGGCCAAATTCTTTAGCTCCATCGAATTGATCACTTTGCTCGCGGATCGCGAATGGCTCGACGATGCCACGAAAACCATCGGCCAGTTCTAGCGGAGAAAGAATGCCCGGCGAAGTGGCTTGGCTTTGGAAAAAGAGGCCAAGGAAACTGCCGTGGATTCTGTACAATGTCCTTGAACGTGCGGCCAATCGCCATCGCTTTGCCGACCCTTTTCATTTGGGTGTTGAGCGTCGGGTCGGCTTGCGGAATTTTCGTCACGACATAATCAATCGTCGGCTCGAAGCTCCCGGGGGTTTCGCGCGAGTGATGTCGCTTTGAGTTCCTCAAGAACGTGGCTGAAGGTGAGAATCGCAATGTGAGAAAACGGATTATCTGCAACCAGCACCTGCGATGGCGTTTGAGAGCCTTGGCGCTCCATGGCCGCAAATAATTCTGTCGCGGTGCGATCAAACCTTCAGTGTGTGCGGTCAAACCTTCCTTGATGCTTGTTTCTCACCGTTTCGAGTCTTGGAGGAGGCCGGAGCGTAGCCTTGACTCGGGGGGACTACACAGTTGTCGAACGCGAGATCAAAGAATTTCTAAGCAGGCAAAATCTTCGCCGCCAATTCAACGGTTACGCGATAGATCTTTTTCCATCTCCCCAATTACGAGGATGGTTGAAAAACGAAGTAACCCATATCTATGCTGGCGAATACGTAGCTCCACGATTATTTCATTTTTTAATGCAGAAGTATCCTCCGCCATCTCCTGTGAAGGAATACTTTGGGCTGCGACAATGTTCTGCATTGGGGATTGCCGATCAAAATCAACAGGTTTGCTTCGAATTGGTTGGTGGAAATTACGGTCATATTTTCGTATTGCAAAAGATTTTCCAACATAGGTCGGATTCTGACTGCCAGATGTTCAGGCATGAGTTTGAGCCGAAATGG
>JBDSIW010000364.1:0-5228 GCA_039917795.1 Verrucomicrobiota bacterium
CTTTTTCCAAAATTTCGTCGTGCGGCGTCGGTTCGTATTCGTAGTCGTCGGGATCGACGTAATCTTTGCGCATCGGATGATCCTGAAATTCGTCCCACATCAAAATGCGGCGTAAATCGGGATGGCCGTCGAAAACAATTCCGTAGAGATCAAAAATTTCGCGCTCTTGAAATTCGCAACCGCGCCAGATCAGCGTGAGCGATGGCAGATGGTTTTTGTCGGAACGATTTTCGGTGCGCAATCGCAGAATCAACGGGCCATGTTTCAGCGCCATCGAATAGAGATGATAAACCGTTTCGAGGTAGCCGGGCGTTTTCTTTTCGACGGTTTCTTCGACTTCCTGTTCCGTGCCATCGACCGTTTTTTTCACTTTCACTTTTTCCTGAACCACTTTGTCGAGCCAATCGATGCCGGTGACGTTTGAGGCGTAATCGAATTGAAGTTGAGGATCGTCCCGTAGAAATTTTGCGACGTCGAAGGCGGAAACATTATCCACGAGCAACGAACGCTGCGCCGAAGGCGAATCATTGGCAATAATTTCAACCTTCGCACCCGGTACGGCGGATTCGATTTGAGATTTAATTTGTTCGAGTGTTTCCACGAAATCAGTTTTGCTTTTCAAGTTGCTTCAAGCGCATCGCCAAATTCAAATAATCGTTTTTGACTCTCTCGTTTTCAGGGGCTGTTTTGAGCAACCTCCGAATAGTTTGAATCACTCGGCCTCCAAACAGTCCGTTCTCCACGAGCGTTAGTGCGCTGCCAGCCATTTTCAGATCGTCTTTCCAGTTACGATTCTTTGTTCCGGCAAGTCGCTCATAAGTCGCACGTGTTCGCGCCAGAAACCTTTCTGTCTTCCGGCAATTTGGGCATCGAACGCAATCAGAATCCAAAGGAAACTTTAATGTCTCATACCAATACTTCTGTTCCTCGGCGAAAAAAATGAATGGCCGCTTGCAATCCCGACATACTCTTTCCACATCAAAGTAATGAGTTACCGGAAGCGTTGGGTGATTTTGCAAGCCGGGTTCAGCTCTTATCGCCGTGTTGGAGATACGGGCTGGCTCTTTTGGAGTGAGTTGCTCTAGCGGGGTCATGTAACCCAATTTCTTGCCGAAGACCTGCACTGCTCGTTTTTGAAGTTCGCGGACGTTTGTCGCGTTTGAGTGCAGTTGAATGTTTAAATCATACGGGTTTGGGTTTAAACCTGTATAACGTGGGCGATGGCCGTAACGCGGATGTTTGACGTAATCATCGTATTTCGTGCTGAAGAATTTTTCCCGCGATTTCATGTGATGATTGAAATTATCTTTCAATTGCTGGCACTTTCCACACGTCAGGATTACTCGGCGGCTCAAGATCGTGTTTCCCGAACTCCGGCACAGGAAATTCGCTGGGCGCATCTGGATCGAGATGACGCGGTTTGTTTGGGCCGGTCAAAGGTTGCGCTTCGATTTTCTTCTGTAGCGTCATCAACGCGTGGAGCAACGCTTCGGGTCGCGGCGGACAACCGGGAATGTGAACATCGACCGGAATGTAACGATCAATTCCCTTGAGCACGTTGTAGCCTTGCTTAAATGGCCCGCCGGAAATTGCGCACGCGCCCATCGCGATGACGTATTTCGGTTCCGGCATTTGATTGAACAGGCGCACGACTTGCGGCGCCATTTTTTTGGTGACGGTTCCGGCGACGATCATCAAATCGGCCTGACGCGGTGAAGGGCGAAACACTTCCGCGCCGAACCGGGCAATATCGAATCGCGCCATGGAAGCGGCGATCATCTCGATCGCGCAGCAAGCGAGGCCGAATTGCAAGGGCCACACAGAATTTTTTCGGCCCCAATTGTAGAGATCCTGCAAGGACGTAGTGAAGACGCCTTGTTTGCTCAGTTCGTTTTTTAATCCTTCGTCGATCATGGCGCGGGCACCCAAGCCATTCTACAGGTCAAGGCGCTGGAATTTTAAAATTTTAATACAGCCATTTACCAATTTCACCCTCCGCGCCCAAAGTGACGCCCTGTCGGCGATAAGCCCAGCACATGTAGCTGACGCTTACGAAAAAAGATGCGGGGAGGCGATTGGCCACTCCGATTTTCACGCCCAGCAGTGTCGTTTTTCCGCCGAAACCCATCGGGCCGATGCCGAGTTCGTTTGAAGTTTTTAAAATGTCCTGCTCCAGTTCGTCGAGTTCGGGAACGAAATTGTGATCGGGAATCCTGCGCAAGAATTGTTGCTTGGAATACTCGTAGCCGGTGGCGCGATCTCCGCCGATGCACACGCCCAGAATGCCGGGGCCGCAACCTTTGCCTTGGGCCTGCAGGACCGCATCCAGAATTACTTTGCGGCATCCATCCAAGTCCCGGCTGGCTTTTAGTTTCTCATTGGGCAAAGAGTATTGCGCGCCGACGTTTTCACAACCGCCGCCCTTGAGCACCAACCGCACAGAAATTTCAGCGGAACGATGCTGGTGAAAGTGGAGGGTGGGCGAACCGGGGCCGACATTGGTCCCGTCATTTTTTCCCGTGAGAGAATCGACGGAGTTTTGACGTAAAAAGCCTTTTTTCGTCGCGAGGCGCACCGCTTCCTTCGTTGTTTCCTCGAACGCGATCTGATCAAAGGCGACCGGGCATTCGACGTAGAAAATAATACTGCCGGTATCCTGGCAGATCGGTTGCGATTTGCGTTTGGCGAGTTCGATGTTGCGCTCGATGATTTTCATCGCCGATTCCGCGATGGTCCCCTTTTTCTCGTTCTCCAGCGATTGCACGATGGCTTCATGCACGTCATCGGGGATTTCAGCCGAAGTCCGTCGAATCAGTTCGAGCAATGAATCCTGCAATAATCTCATACGCATTCTGAGGGTAAGGTGAGCGAAATGGAGTGTCAACGAACCGCAGCGCTACGGCGCAGAAAGAACTTTGAACTTTGAACCCGCCGCCGGGCAATTTACTCTCGCGCCATGACTGACCGACCCGCCACCAAGCTGGCTTTTTGGCCTTTTGCCGTCGTTGATTTTTTATTCCTCGGGCTGGCCTATTTGATTTTCGCCAATGCGCATCGCCCGCTGGTTTTTTGGGAGGCTCTGTCCCTGATCGGTTGCGCGGCGATTGGCGCCTGGACTTTTCTGCTGCCGTTTCTCCGCCGAAATGAAACAGCGACTAAGCTGGCGGAGTCGCAAAATTTGACCGACACCGTTGCGCAAATCAAAAATCTTGAGCAAGTCGCCGCCCAGCTTGGCAGCGCGACACAGCATTTGAAAAGCGCACAGGACGACTCGAAGCAGACAGCGGCTTCAGCTCGGGCCGTGGCTGACAAGATGGCGGAGGAAAGCAAAGCGTTCGCCGAGTTTATCCAGAAGGCGAACGACTCCGAGAAATCCCATTTACGCCTGGAGGTGGACAAGTTGCGCCGCAGCGAAGTGGATTGGATACAAGTGCTCGTGCATATTCTCGACCAGGTTTTTGCTTTGCACCTGGCCGCGGTTCGCTCCGGAAAACAAGGCCTTATCGAGCAGATTGGGAACTTCCAAATGATTTGCCGCGATGCCGCCCGGCGGATGGGCCTGGTTTGCCAGGCGACAGAGGGCCGGCCGCTTTTCAACGAAAGTCTGCATCAAACATTGGAAGTTCAGCCGCAGCCTGAACCGGGTTCAGTGGTCGACGAAATTCTCGCGCCGGGTTACTCCTACCAGGGAAGGGTGGTGCGGCGCGCGCTCGTTCGAATGCCCAGCGCGAACCCGCTTCCGCCCGACCCGGCAAAGACCGTTGATCCTGTCGCCTTGCCGGAAGGATTGGAACGGGGAGTGGCGCAGCAAGGGCTCTTTTAGCTCGCGAGAACGCTGACCGTTTGTTGCGGGGAGAGAAAATGCAACCAGCGTCGCGTGACCGGCCGGCCGTAAATCCGGCTTAAGGCATCGGCGTAAAGCAGCACCTGTGAACGGTAGGCGAGCGTCCGCTCCGCAATTTCCGATTCCTTTATTTGATCCGTCTTGAAATCCAGCAGCCAGATTTCTTCAGGCAAAATGACGGCGAGATCGATCACTCCCTGAAGCACGACGAATTCATCGCTGGAGATTTTCCCGGTCGCTAGTCTCAGTTTGGATAGCTCGTTGGCGTTTAGCCGCGCGGTAAACGGATGTTCCCGGCGAAGAAAGGCGGTTTGTTGCAGGATTTTTTTTCCAATCTCGGAGTTCCAAAACGCTGCGATAGCGGGGAGATCCAAGGCCGCGATTTCGCTGGAGCTCAGCGCCCCCGTTTGCCGAATTCGCTCGGCCTCGTTGTTCAAGTCGGACTCCATTCCGGCTTTTTCGAGCGCCACGAGTTCGAGAAAGGTGTGGTGGGCGGTTCCGATTTCTGTTGCCGATAGCCCGCCGGAGGAAACCTTGAATCTCAATTTCTGCCGCAGAGCGGGCAGCGGCTGCGCTTCGTCCTCCAACGCATCCATTCGGCGGCGTAAAATCGAGACGGAAGTCTTCGCTGGTTCCAGCGTTGAACCGGAAAATTCGTAGCTCCAATTCAGCCGCGCTTCAAGTTGATGAAGCATTTCTCGCGAAATTAATTCGGTTTCCAAGGGAGGGGCTTCGGTTTTCCGCTCAATGCTTTTTGCGAGGCGCGGGTCACTTTCCGTGTAAACCGTCCAGCGCAACAGGGAATTCTCGCCCGCTTTGGAGAGGTCGCATTGCAACTGCAGGAGCCACGGGCCCAGCCAATCCATGGAGTTCCGGGCTGACGAAATTTCCTGAACGTCCAAGCCCCGCTTCGCCAAGGCGGGCCATTTTTCCGCGATGGCTTTTCCGCCCGCGCTTCCGGTCAGGATTAACCGGTTCACGGCGCGGGTCATTGCCACGTAAAGAAGGCGAAGTTCCTCGCCGAGGGTTTCGATTTTCTGCCGACGTTGCGCCAGCCAATATGGGAGGCTGGGATAAGTTTGGCGCGTGCCGGGCGGCATCACTTGCGGACACATGCCGAACACTTCGTCGAGGATCACCTTTTCCTTGGTGTCGGCGAAATTAAACGACTTGCCGAGATCGGCCACCACCACCACAGGAAATTCGAGCCCTTTGCTTTGGTGAATGCTCATGAGGCGGACCGCGTTGCCCGAGTTGACGGCAGCCGGTTCCAAATCAATTTCGGCGTCGGATTGCGATTCGACGAACCGGAGGAATCGAAACAGACCCTGGCCCTGGAGCGAATCAAACTGGCGCGTCAACTCCAGCAATCGTTCCACATTCG
>JBDSIW010000365.1:0-9285 GCA_039917795.1 Verrucomicrobiota bacterium
CTTGGACAAGGGGTTGCAAAATTCACAAGCCCAAAGTGCCAGCAAAGTGCCAGCAAAAATGTGACTCCAGAGAAACTTGATAAAACTCCGAAACAACTCAGGCACGACTTGCTGAAACGCAATTGGCCGTGCGTTTGGTGTAGCTGATACATCTGCTGCGTGAAAGCGTTTGGCAGGCTTGAACCAGAAAGTTCGAGCCATGAAAAATAGATACCGACTCTACCGACGGACAAAGGGTGGCGTGTTCTACGTCCACAATTCCACGACGGGCAAACAAGAAAGTTTGGGCACTCGCGACGTGATCTTATTTCCGCAGATGAAGCCGAAAACGTAATTGTAAAAATCAGCGATTGAGAATTTGTCCGAATTGATGGCCACCCCAGACTGCGAGAAGGCAAAGCAAAACGGAACCGACGACGTTGGCGGCGGCATGGAGCAGTTGACCGCCGCGCATCAGTTCCAAAGTTTGGATGCTGAACGAGGAAAACGTAGTGAAGCCGCCACAGATTCCCACCATCAAAAGCTGGCGCATGGCGGGGGAGAGCGAGAATCGCCCCGGTTGGTCTGCCACGGCCGCGAGCGCGCCGATCACAAATGAGCCGATGACGTTCACGAGGAAAGTTCCCCACGGAAAATTTCCTTGAACCCGTTCGTCGACAAACATGGAAATCCAAAAACGCGCCATGCTCCCGAGCGCCCCGCCTAGGCTGATACAGAGATAGGTTTTTAGAATCTCAGACATTCTTAACTGACAAATTTTTTCAGATGCACGGTGATTTTCGGAAACTCCCGAAGAATTTTTTCGTCGGTGGTCACCAGCGGCAAATCCAAATCGTCCGCCAGCGCGACGAACTCACAGTCGTAAGCCGAGCAAGTCGATTGCGCGACAAATTTCATGACGCGATCTGAAGGAACAAAATATTCCTGGCCTTTGAAAATGAGTTCCGCGCCTTCCAGCGATTTCACCACCGCTTCCAGACTCATTTGTTTGCGCCGAAAATAACCGGCCAAAACATTTCTGAATTCCGAACGCCACAAAAAAGGAGCCGCCCAGGCCGAATCTTTCTTCAGAGCCTTTTCAGCAAATTCCGTCAGCGCACCGGAAATCCAGAGGTAAGCCACGACATTCGTGTCCACCACAATCATGCGCGGCCTTCGTTTTTAAAACTTACCAAATCTTTGTTGGTCAGGCGGACTTTCATCGAACTGCGAACACTTCGGGCACTTTGCAAAATGGATTCGACATCCACCGTGCTGCTGTAAACGCCGGATTCAAGACAAGCGATGACTTCGGTATTCAAGCTGCGCCCGTGCGCTTGGGCGCGGGATTTTAACTCTTTATGCAGGCGCGGCGGAATGTCTTTTAACGTGATCGTCATAGAACAACCATAATGGAACCAAAATGGTTGTTCAAGCTGCGATTTCCTGCGGGCCTTTTCCGCCGTTGACCAGAAATAAAACGGCCATACGGACGGCGAGGCCGTTGGTGACTTGTTCCAAAATGACGGAGCGGCTGCAATCAGCGATTTCGCTATCGATTTCCACGCCGCGATTGATCGGGCCGGGATGCATGATGAGCGCGTCGAGTTTGGTTTTTTCGAGGCGCGCTTTGTTGAGGCCGAACAAACTCGTGTATTCGCCGAGGCTCGGAAACATGCTCTTGCGCTGGCGTTCGTGCTGGATGCGTAAAAGATTGATGATGTCGGCATCCGCAATCGCTTCATCGACGTTGTGCGTGACGCGACAACCCATTTGCTCAAAAATTTTCGGGACAAGGGTGGATGGGCCGCAGAGCGTGACTTTTGCGCCGAGTTTGGTGAGTGCCCAAATGTTGGAGCGGGCGACGCGGCTGTAGAGAATGTCGCCGAGAATCGTAACGTTTAGCCCGGCGATTTTTCCCTTCTTTTCCAAAATGGTAAAAGTGTCGAGCAAGGCCTGAGTGGGATGTTCGTGGGCGCCGTCGCCGGCGTTGATGACGCTGGCGTTCAAGAAGCGGGCAAGAAAATGCGGCGCGCCGCTCGCGCTGTGGCGAATGATGATGATGTCGGCGTTCATCGCTTCCAGATTTTTCGCGGTGTCTTTGAGCGTCTCGCCTTTTTTCAGCGATGAGGCCTCAGCGCTAAAATTAATGATGTCCGCCGACAGCCGCTGTGCGGCGAGTTCGAAGCTGATCCGGGTCCGCGTGGACGGCTCGACAAATAGGTTGACCACAGTTTTGCCACGAAGAGCGGGAACTTTTTTGATGGCGCGTCCGCTGACCGCTTTGAAGGCGCGCGCTGTATCGATTACGGTTGTGATTTCTTCAGCAGTGAGCGATTCGATATCGAGCAGATGTTTTCGTTGCCAG
Source organism: Verrucomicrobiota bacterium (assembly GCA_039917795.1). GTDB lineage: Bacteria > Verrucomicrobiota > Verrucomicrobiia > Limisphaerales > CANJXF01 > CANJXF01. Next base: position 2,348 of record JBDSIW010000365.1, read on the forward strand.
CTCATTTGATTTTCTCCAGGACAACGCCATCGGTGGTCCCGGATTCCTGCAGGTTCACTACGATCTTTTCGACCAGTGAAGTCGGAACATTTTTGCCCACAAAGTCGGCTTTGATCGGCAATTCGCGGTGGCCGCGATCGATCAAGACCGCGAGTTGAATCTGGTTCGGCCGGCCAAAATCATTCAAGGAATCGAGCGCAGCGCGAACGGTTCTTCCACTGAACAAGACATCATCGACCAGGACGACAATTTTTCCCGAGACATCAAATGGAATTGAGGTGGGATACACGTTGGGCGCGATATTTTGCGCAAGGTCATCGCGGTGCATGCTCACATCCATGCAGCCGACCGGAACATTCTGCTCCCAAATACCGCTCAGAATTTTTGCGAGTCGCTCCGCCAGAGCGACGCCACCGCGCTGGATTCCCACAAGGACCACGTCGGCGCTTTTTTCGTTTCGCTCGGCGATTTCGTGGGCGATGCGGGTGAGCGCCCGTTGCAAGGCGGTCGAGTTTAGAATGGTGGTGGATTCAGACATTCAGAGACGCGTGAGAGCCCACAGTGGCGGAGAATACGAACGCAGAAGCTGCGGGAGAAAGAATGTCGATAACCGAGGTGTGGCTCGGGAAAACGGAAATTAACGGGTTCGCAATCGAACCTTGCGTGGAAAAAGTTTGTTTCATGGTTCCTTCGCAAGCTCTCTGGCTCGCGTTAAAGGGACTCGATTCGCCGTCTCGGCGTAATTAATTATTCGTTGATTTCCGCGTTTTGCGCCATTTGGACCGGTATCGGATAATCCAATCGGTCAAGGCGCTTTCAAATCCAATGTCGTGCCCGACTTTCTCCGATTCAATCCATTTGTGCCGTAAAATCTCTTCGCGCTCGGCTTGGAACTCCCGGTATAGCGAAGAGTTTTTGACCAGGTCGTTGCCGGTGGAACTGTCTGGGTTATTCGGCATAAATTCGTTTCCGTGATGTCACAACGATGTAACACTCCCGAGTTTTTCGTGGCAATTAAAAAGTGAATTCAACTCAGGGGTGTGGAGATTTCGTTGCGGCCCGTTCACGAAAATTTGTCGCGAAGGGCTTCAGCCACTTTTCGAAACGCCATGCCGGGCGCTGTCTCCGGGGTGGTCGCGGCCACGGGCGAGCCTTGATCTCCGCCGATGCGGATTTCGGTGTAGAGTGGGATTTCTCCGAGGAAACTTACTCCCTTGCGCGCGGCCTCGGCGCGCCCGCCGCCGTGCCCAAAGATTTCAATTCGTTCGCCGTTGGGCGCGGTGAAGTAACTCATGTTCTCCACGATTCCGAGAATCGGCACGTTCACTTTTTCAAACATCGCCACACCTTTTCGAACCACGCCAAGCGAGGCTTCCTGCGGAGTCGTTACGATCACGCCGCCATCCAGCGGCACTGTCTGGCAAAGCGATAATTGGGCGTCGCCGGTGCCCGGCGGCAAATCAACCAGCAGAAAATCCAAATCGCCCCACGCCACGGAATGGATGAATTGCTGGATGGTTTTCATGATCATCGGTCCGCGCCAAATGACCGGCGCGTCGCCCTCGATCAAAAATCCCATGCTCATCAGTTTCACGCCGAAGTTTTCGGGTGGAACCATTTTTTCGTCCTGGTCAATCGTGGGTTTCTGATTGATCCCCATCATCAACGGGATACTCGGCCCGTAAATATCGCAATCGAGCAAGCCAACTTTTGCTCCCAGTTTTTGGAGCGCGCAGGCCAGGTTGACAGACACAGTTGATTTCCCCACACCGCCTTTGCCGCTGGCGATGGCCACGACGCGTTTGATTCCGGGGACTTTATTTTGGCCCGACCAGGGAGTGGAGGCCGTTGGTGGATTCCCGACTGCGGATGTTACATCCACCCGGGCGGTTTTCACTTCCACCAGATTTTGCAGGACCAACTCGGCTTCCCGTTTCAACTGCTGGGCGACCTCAGGTGCGGTGGCCGAAAGCTGGACCGAGACCGTGACGTGGTCCCCGCTGATAAAAATATTTTTGATGATGCCGAAGGAAACGATGTCCCGGGAGTAGCCCGGATATTTCACCGACTTTAACGCGTTCGTGACCGTTTCTTTCGTCAACATGGGAGAAATCTTAAACCACCGGGTCGCCGAAGCTACAGAGAAAATTTGCCACGATTTAGTTCGGCTCCCGGAGCAGAGAGTTGCTCAGAGGATCGGAATCTTCGCGTGATGAATTTTTTCGCCAATTGGATGGAGCTCAGCAAGTCGTGGCCAAGAGTCAGATAGGCTGTGATCGCGGCAGAATAAGTGCAGCCGGAACCATGCAGGGAGGCGCCTTTGATGAATCTCGCGCGCAGGGCGAATTCCCTTTTTCCGTCGCAGAAAAAATCCACGGCTTGGGCGCCCGGAAGGTGTCCCCCTTTGACGAGGGCCGCGCAGCCGAATGCTTGATAAATTCTTTTCGCGGAAGCCCGAAGATCTTCGAGGGACCGGATTTTTTCACCGACCAATGCTTCGGCTTCATCCAGGTTCGGGGTGACGAGCGTCGCCAAAGGCAGAAGCTTTTCTTCGAGCGCCCGAACTGCAGATGGCTTGAGCAAACTCGCTCCGCTGGTAGCGATCATGACCGGATCTACGATCAGCTGCACGCGCCGTCCGCGGAGAAACGTCGCCACCACGGAAATGATTTCGCTGGAGAACAGCATACCGGTTTTTACCGCCCGCGGTTGAAAGCCGGAAAAAATAGCTTCGAGTTGCTGTTCGACCAAAGCAGGGCGAATCGCTGCGATTCCCAAAACGGCTTTCGGATTTTGCGCAGTAATGCAGGTGATCGCGGTGGTTCCGTGAACGTTGAGGGCGGCAAATGTCTTCAAATCCGCCTGAATTCCCGCGCCGCCGCCGCTGTCCGATCCGGCGATCGTCACCGCGGTTGCCCTTCTCTTTCGCTTGCTCATGCTTTGATCGTAATCTCAGGAACACGAATTAAGAATATGATTAAGGGGGAAAAGGATGCATGAACAACCTGTGTGCGATGCCTCGTGATTACCTGCTCGGCCCGCGGATTTTCCCGCTTTCCTGAGTTCCAAATTGTTTTACTTTGTGGCCGATGAACAAAGATCAGGTTGCGCAAATTCTCGTTGAGATTGGGACGTTGCTGGAATTGAAGGGCGAAAACCCGTTCAAGACCCGCGCCTACGCCAACGTCGCTCGCACGCTCGAGGGGCTCGACGAGACCTTGGAAAAAATCGTAAGTGAAGGGCGGCTCGGCGAGATCAAGGGGATCGGTGACGCGATTCAGAAAAAAATCACCGAACTCGTGACCACCGGGCGGCTGGAATATTACGAGACGTTGAAGGCTTCGGTTCCGTCGGGTTTGATGGAGATGTTGGGAGTGTCGGGGCTTGGCCCAAAAAAGGTAAAGGCACTTTACGAGAAATTGAACATCACGAGTCTCGATGAATTGGAAACCGCGTGCAAAGAAGGAAAAGTTGCCGCGCTCGACGGCTTTGGCGAAAAGACGCAAACCAAAATCTGCGAGGGGATTAATTTTCGACGCACTTATGCTTCGCGCCATCTGGTGAGCAAAGCGCTCGGCGCAGCTGAGCCGATCCTGGAAAATCTCAGGGCGCATCCCGACGTGATTCGTTGCAGCACGGCTGGAAGTCTGCGCCGGTTCAAGGAGATCGTTGGCGATGTGGATTTCCTGGTCTCGTCCAAACAACCGGCGGTCATTATCGATTATTTTACGGAGCTGCCGGGAATCTTGAGCGTGGGCGCGAAAGGCGACACAAAAGCCAGCGTCGTTCTCGAGGGAGGAATCCAGGCGGACTTGCGTGTCGTCAGCGACGCGGAATTTCCCTTCGCCCTCGCCTACTTCACCGGCGGCAAGGAGCACAATATCGTGATGCGGCAGCGAGCAATTCAGCGCGGTTTGCGCCTGAACGAATACGGATTGTTCAAATCAGATGTCGAGACGCGCGATCCGGCGTTGCTCGTTGGCTGCAAAACGGAGGAGGAGATTTTTTCGCGCCTCGACCTTGCCTATGTCGCGCCGGAACTTAGGGAAGACCACGGTGAATTCGAAGCGGCAGAACGAAATGATCTGCCGCGCTTACTCGAATGGACCGACTTGAAGGGTTCATTGCATAATCATTCCAATTGGAGTGATGGAAAAAATTCGTTGGAAGAAGTCGCAGCGCACATGGAGGATTTGGGCTGCGCCTATTGGGCGGTGACGGACCATTCCAAATCTTCTGTCCAGGCGAATGGGCTTCAACCCGATCGCTTGCGGAAACAGATTTCTGAAATCCGCGCCATCAATCAGCGCCTCGTGGAGAGCGGGTCGGATTTTCAATTGCTCACGGGCTGCGAAGTGGATGTGTTGAATGAAGGAAAACTGGATTTTGAAAATAGCATTTTGGCAGACCTCGATGTGGTGGTGGCGAGCATTCATCAAGGATTTACCCAGACCGAAGCGGAAACCACCAAACGACTCATCCGTGCCGCCGAGAATCCGTTCGTCCACATGCTCGGTCACTTAACCGGCCGGCTTTTGTTGGAGCGCGAACCTTTCAAAGTCAATCAGCTCGGTGTGATCGACGCCTGCGCGGAAACAGGAACATGGATCGAACTCAATGCGTCGCCCTATCGCTTCGATATGGACTGGCGACTTTGGCACTATGCCAAAACCAAAGGTGTGAAGTGTGTGATCAATTGCGATGCGCATCGCCTGGATCACGCCGGTTATCTGCGATTGGGAGCGGGCATTGCGCGAAAAGGCTGGTTGTCAAAGGAAGACGTCATCAACACTTTGCCTCTGAAAATTCTAAGAGAAGCTCTGGCAAAAAAACGCGTGCGCTCCCGAGAATGATTTTTGCGTCAGATCGCAGAATTCAATTCCGTGTTCTCGGCGCTTAACGCTCCGGCAATTCTTTTGAACGCGCTCACCGCATCGGCCTTCGTTGCATAATTGATTTCAAGCGGCGTCTGGCCAGTGATGTGAATCCGGATCAGTGGCGAAACCAACTCGATATGCTGAATCACAGCCGTTTGCACAATATGATTTTGAAGAGTGATAAACATAGGGTTGAATTAAATTAGGCCACGACAGCTCGCAAAACAATCCGGCGCCGCCTCGGGTTCTCAGAGATTGTATCAACTCCAAGCGGGCAAAAGCCCGATTGCGCCACCCAAGCCGTAAAATTACATTCAAATCATGATTCGATGGGCTCTGATATTTCTGGTGATTGCATTGGTGGCTGGAGTACTTGGTTTCGCGGGGATTGCGGGCGCGGCGGCATCAATCGCAAAATTCCTTTTCTTTGTCTTCATTGGAATTTGCGTTTTGTTGTTCGTTCTGGGGATTTTTCTCGGAAAAAAACTCACCAAGTAGCCAATCCTCCCAGCCGCTGCGAAGCTGGATCTGCATTTACGATGGCGAAACGTGGATCGCTTTGCGATGCGGTGGCCGCCTCGAAATCGAAATAAAAACTTGCGCTCCCCCTGTAGATTGCTAGGTTCTGCGCTACTTAAATTAAAAAGGTATATTATGGCAAGAATTTGTGAACTCACAGGAACCGGTCCGATCAAAGGCAGCCACATCTGGCGCAGTGGTAAGGCGAAGAAAAAAGGCGGCATCGGCACGCACGTTACTGCGATTACCAAGCGGCGTTTCATGCCAAACCTGCAGCGCGTGAAAGCGTTGATCAATGGCGAAGTGCGTTACATCCGGGTCACGGCCAGCGCCATTAAAAAGGGCTTGGTCGTCAAGGCGCCCAAGCGCACTTGGAAAAAACCGGAAGCAAAGAAAGCCGACGCGAAGAAATAGGATTTCGACGAAATAATTCAAGAAGGCATCCCTTGGGATGCCTTTTTTTTTGCCTATTTACCCTTGGATCGCTGCATCGTGGCGCGTTTTATTTCCCGATCGGAATCGCGCTTCTTGATATCGTCGCGCTTGTCGAATTCGAGTTTTCCTTTTCCCACTCCGAGTGCGACTTTGACTTTGCCGTTCTTCCAATAAAAGGAGAGTGGGAAGAGGGCGTTTCCCTTCACGGAAGCTAATCCAAAAAGCTTCCGAATCTCAGATTTATGCAGCAGGAGCTTCCGAGATGCCTTGGGTTGGTGGTTTTCCCGATTCCCAAAGGTGTATTCGTCGATGTGCGCATTGTAGAGCCAGACTTCATTTCTCTCGATGCGCGCGAAGGCGTCGCTGATCTGGCCTTTTCCCGCGCGCAACGCCTTGACCTCGGTCCCGTGCAAAACGATTCCCGCCTCGAACGTGTCGAGAATTTGGTAATCGCGCCGAGCTTTCGGATTGTTCAGGATGTCTGCCATAAAGAAAAAGCCAGAAGGCGAACCTTCTGGCCGGCGCATGAGCCTGAAATCGAACTAACTTTTCTTCCGCTTTTTCGGAGTCGGTTGGGCTTCCTCCGGGTTTTCCAGCAATTGAAAATCCATTTTATCCTCGATAATTTCAAGCAAGGCGATGTCGCCCGCCCCGAGCCCGGCGGTGTCAGCCAAAAGGGGCCGGCCTTCGCTGCCGCCCGTGGTCAGTTGCCGGACGCGACGGGAGACCAGGTTTACCAAAACGTTGGGATTCCCAACTTTCGCCAATGCTTGTTTTACAAATTCGCTATTCAAAGTTCCCTTCCGGTTTAATTTTTCAGAGCCGATAAAATTACCGGCGCAAATTCTGAACGCAATAGTAAATTTAACCCAATCGCTTTTTCGGGTGTGATTAAATGTGGGTGAAAAATGATTGCGCCGGGGAGCGCGGCCGTGTGGTCCTCGACCAGCCGCAGCATTTGGCAAAACCAAGCGAACGCTCAAGCGCAATCGTTTGGTGTTTCCCGCCCGCTGCGGCTGATGCTTCGCATACAGCCGCGCTTGTATGTTGATTTGGTTGCCGGTAAAGGCAGAGCCTTGAGGACGCTTGAGGAAAGGGAGCCGGGTA
>JBDSIW010000366.1:0-4045 GCA_039917795.1 Verrucomicrobiota bacterium
ACCGTGTGAAGGTAATGCTCTACCACTGAGCTAAGCGCGCAAAAAGATGATTTCTCGTTGGCTCACCGGACCAGAAAAGCGTAAAAGCCCTTTCCCGACCTGGCAAGATATTTTGATTTTCCATGGCTCGCACTTCTTTACCGCTTTACCGAAAAATCCCATGCGAAAGAAATCGTCCGGTACTCACCTTGCGAATAATCTGCATCTATCGGACATTACTCGCATCGGATGAAAATATTTTTATGACCCGAAGTTTATCGAAAAAACGCGCTTTCACCCTCATTGAAATCCTGGTCGTGATTGCAATCATCGCCATCCTCGCTGGCCTGCTTTTGCCCGCCTTGGCAAAGGCGAAGCAAAAAGCACAAAGGACTCAATGTGTTAATAATTTGAGGCAGGTTGCGCTCACCTGGCATTTTTACAACGGCGATAATAACGGCAGGATTGTTTCCGCTTACCCCACTTACGGCGGCTTCACCGCCACTTGGTGCGGGGGGAATGCGGCGACTGGCGGGGATGCGGGTGCCTATCAATACGGCGGTGCCGACACAAACGGGATAAAGAGCGGTTTGCTTTGGCCCTATACAAAATCGCTGGGGATTTATCATTGTCCTGCCGATGCAAGAATGTCCATTGCACCAAAACCTTTTCCGGGAAAACCAATCTTACGCAGTATTTCGATGAATTCATACATGGGCGGCACCAGTTTCGGTGTCGCCACCTCTCCAGCGTGGAACCCACTTGCACCGAACAACCCTCGCGATCCCAACAAGCCCGTTTACTTTCGCGAAAACGAAATCAAACAACCTACCCTGTCGTGGCTGGTGATCGATGAAGACCAAGCCAGCATTAACGACGGGATGCTGTTGGTTGATATGGGCGGTACGCGGGGTTTTCTTGATCTTCCCTCTCGCAATCACGGAAATGCCTATGGCCTTAATTTCGCTGATGGACATGCACAAATTCAGTCCTTTAAAGATCCCGCAAGCAAGAATTGGAAAATAGGTGACTTTGGGGGGATGAACGACTGGCGATGGTTGACGAACGTGACAACACATCCCTTCTAAGTGTTCCAAAAAAACGCAAAACTTTGAAAAAAGTGGTCGGAGCGACAGGATTTGAACCTGCGACATCTTGGTCCCAAACCAAGCGCTCTACCAGGCTGAGCCACGCTCCGACGCTGAAGAGGCCGTCATAATTGCACAGCTTTTCCTCAGCGCAATGACTTTCTCGATCGACCGCAGAAAAATTCACCCCAAGCTCTCTCCCGCAACGAGGCGAAGCTGGATTTTCAAAGTCGCGAATTCTCGAATAGTTATCGCAGTTCTTGGGACTCCAAACTGCCTTTCCCCTCGACGAGCATTGGTCTGGTGGTAACATTCTGCCTGTATGTCAACGCACGCGCCCGCCGCACTTCAAAAAATCAATCTTCGCCGGCCTGAAATCATGCAGGCCGTACAGGCGCAGGTCCTTTCCCATTATCGCAGCGAACTGGTTGAACGGATTCGCGCCAAGGGCCACGTCCTTTCCGCCGACGGATTGCTGACGGTGAAACTCGCGAAGGAATTTGGATTTTGTTACGGAGTCGAACGCGCGATTGACCTCGCATATGCCGCGAAGAAATATTTCGCAGAAGATGCGCCCAACACACCGATTTATCTGCTCGGAGAAATCATCCACAACCCGGAAGTGAATGATCAAATCCGCAATCTCGGCATCGTTACGATTTCCCCGAAGCCAACCGATGAGGAGCTTTCCCATTTGCGCAGCGGCGATGTCGTGATTATTCCCGCCTTCGGGACACAAGTCGGCACACGCGCCAAGCTGGAAGCCAAGGGTTGCCAGCTGGTGGACACCACCTGCGGCGATGTGATGAGCGTATGGAAACGGGTCCGGCAATATTCCAAGGACGCGGTTACGAGCATCATTCACGGGAAGGCGCGCCATGAGGAAACCAAGGCGACCACTTCGCAGGCGACGGCCTACGGAAGCGGGCATTATCTCGTGGTGTTCACGCTGGCGGAAACCGACGCCGTCTGTAATTACATTTTAAACGGCGGCGACCAACAGGAGTTCCTGGAAAAATTCAAGGGCGCTTGCTCCGAGGGTTTTGATCCTGATGTCCACCTCGATGCGGTGGGCGTCGCCAATCAAACCACGATGCTTCGCGGCGAAACGGAAGAGGTCCAGCGCCGGTTGAAGCACGCCATGATCAAGAAATATGGCGAGACGGAAGTGGATAAACATTTTCGCTTTTTCGATACCATTTGCGGTGCCACTCAGGATCGCCAGGATGCGTTGGAAAAACTTTTGCGCGAACCGATGGATCTGCTCCTGGTGATTGGCGGCTACAATTCTTCCAACACTTCGCATCTCGCGGAAATGGGCGAAGCTAAATTGCCAACCTACTTTATCAAAAACGCCGCGATGATGGCGTCGGACAAACTGATTCGCCATTGGAACCAGCATGATCACGAGGAAGTGGAAACCAAGAATTGGCTGCCGGACGGGAAAATTACAGTCGGGATCACCGCCGGAGCTTCCTGCCCGAATAACCTGATCGAGGACGCCATTCGCCGGCTTTTTGAACTTCGCGGCGTTTCGGTGCAGGAACTTATTGCGAACTGATCCATGCCTGTCACCCGCCAGCAACTCGAGGATCGCGAGCGGCAGACGCTGGCACCCTATGCCCAGTTCAGCGCCGACACGCGCGGCCGCGTTTTCAAGGAGGAACCTCCCGAGTGGCGCACGCAATATCAGCGAGATCGCGACCGCGTGATCCATTCGCGCGCCTTCCGCCGACTGGAATACAAGACTCAGGTTTTTCTCAACGGAAGTGGCGATCATCTGCGCACCCGGTTGACCCACACGATGGAAGTGGCCGCGATTTCGCGAAACATTGCCCGCGCTCTCCAACTCAATGAGGATCTGGTTGAAACGATTGCGCTGGCACACGACCTCGGCCATTCGCCATTCGGCCACAAGGGCGAAGTGGTTTTGAACAAACTGATGAAGGGCCATGGCGGCTTTGAGCACAACCGGCAAAGCCTGCGCATTGTGGAGCAACTCGAGCACAAATACCCGCGCTTCCAGGGATTGAATCTTTCGTGGGAGGTTCGGGAAGGTTTGGTCAAGCATTACACCACCTACGATCATCCCAGCAAACGCGCGGATTTCGACGCGAAATCCTCCGCGCTCGAGGCGCAGGTGGCAAATTTGGCGGACGAAATCACTTATTACAGCCACGACCTCGACGACGGCCTGGACGCCGGATTGTTGTCGGAAAAGAAATTAAAAAAAGAAGTTCGGCTTTGGAACGACGCCGATCGTTTTGTAAAAAAAGAATTTGGCGTCTTGCCCGACGAAGGTCGCCGCTACTTTATTATTCGTTGCCTGATTGATGATCATGTCAAAGACGTGGTAGGAACTGCCGAGAAATTGATCCTCGCGGCGGGAGTGAAAACCGCCGACGACGTCCGGCTGCAATCGCGTCCGCTCGTTCGCTACAGCACCAAACGCCGCCAACTCAATCTGGAACTGCGCGACTATCTCTATAAAAATCTTTATTACAATCCGGTGGTCCATGAGCCGAATTTGCGCGCGGTGCGAATGCTCGAGGAGCTTTTCCAATATTTCCTGAAACGTCCGGAGGAAATGGGCGAGCGGGTCCAAAAACGAGCACTTCAGGAAGGCTGGAACCGCGCCATTTGCGATTATCTTTCGGGCATGACGGACCGCTACGCCATCCAGGAACATCATCGGCTCTTTGGTTTAAAAATGTAATTCCCGGCTCAGACGGCGGGAGAGCTTTGTCTGATCGTCCGCCGCACCCTGCCCCGTATCAACGAAGACCATTATGGATAAAAAATTCATGGCGCGAGCCATTCGCGTTTCGCAGCAAATGATGCGTGCGGGAAAAGGCGGGCCGTTCGGGACGGTGATCGTCCGGAACGGAAAAGTCATCGCCATCGGACACAACCAGGTCACTTCCACAAATGATCCCACGGCCCACGCCGAAATCGTGGCGATTCGCGAGGCGTGCGGG
>JBDSIW010000367.1:0-3006 GCA_039917795.1 Verrucomicrobiota bacterium
TTGCCTCCCCCAACGGCGATATAGCTGTTCGGTGCCTCAGTGAATCCATGTGGCCCCCGAATTATGTGAAATGAATGCGGGCGAAATGCCCAAAAAATTTGCGGAATCTTAATCGCACCACTAGGCAATCAATTCGTTCACCACTTTGCCATGCACGTCCGTCAGCCGAAAATCCCGGCCCGCATGGCGGAAGGTGAGCTTCTCATGGTCGAAACCGAGCAGCGCCAGAATTGTCGCGTGGAGATCGTGGACGTGAACTTTATTTTCCGCAGCGGCGAAACCGAATTCGTCGGTCGCGCCGTGAACGTAGCCGCCTTTCACACCGCCACCCGCCATCCACATGGTAAAGCCGTGCGGATTGTGGTCGCGCCCATTGATCTTGCCGGCATTCGCGCCCGGCGTCGGTAATTCGACCACCGGCGTGCGGCCAAATTCCCCGCCCCAAATCACCAAGGTATCTTCCAGCATGCCGCGTTGCTTCAGATCCTTTAAAAGCGCACCAATCGCCTGGTCGCATTCGAGGGCCAGCTTGCGATGATTCACCTCGATGTCGTCATGGCTGTCCCAGGGCTGACCCGCCCCGTGCCAGAGTTGCACGAAACGAACCCCGCGTTCGAGCAAGCGCCGCGCGATCAGCGTCTGACGTCCATGCGTGCCCGGCCCGTACATTTTTCGAATGCCTTCCGGCTCGAGCGAAACATCGAACGCATCCGTCGCGTCCATTTGCATTCGATACGCCAGCTCAAAGGATTGAATGCGCGCCTCGAGTTGCGCCTCGTTTTGCCGTGCTTTGGCGTGGCGGTCGTTCAATTGCTGCAATAGATCGAGCTGCGAACGTTGCTCGGGCAGCGACGTGTAATTGTTCTTCACGTTCTCAATCAACTTCTCGATTTGAGTGTGCTGCGTGTCGATGTAAGTGCCTTGATAGGCGCCGGGAAGAAAACCGGATTGCCAATTCTGCGACTCCTGGATCGGGTAACCGCCCGGACACATCGCGATGAACCCAGGCAGATTTTGATTCTCGCTGCCTAGGCCGTAATTGATCCAGGAACCAAGGCTCGGGCGCACCAGCCGCGCCTCGCCGCAATTCATCAGCAAAAGTGACGGCTCATGGTTTGGAATATCTGCATACATAGATCGGACCACCGCGATCTCATCAATGCTCTCGGCCACGTGCGGAAAAAGCTCGCTCACTTCGATGCCGCTCTGCCCGTACTTCTTAAATGTAAAAGGCGATGCGAAGGCCGCGCCGGTCTTCCGTTCCGTCTTCAAATATTCCATCGGCAACAATTTGCCCGCCCATTTGTCGAGCGAAGGTTTCGGGTCAAACGTATCGACGTGCGACGGGCCACCGTTGGCAAAAATGTGGATCACGCGCTTGGCCTTGGCCGGGTATTGCGGAAATTTCGGTGTGAGCGGGGAAATATTTTCCGCCTGCGCGGAGGAATCAAAAAAACCGCTGAACAATCCGGCGAGACTGACTGCCCCCATTCCCATACCGCAGCGCGAAAGAAACTCGCGGCGGGTGAAGCCGAGCTGCTGCGGATCTGGTTTGTGGAATCCCATGCGTGTAACTGGACTTAGTTTAAAGCATGGAAATTCACCGGCAAATGTTTTATCAAATAAATGCGAATGGGCGGTGCCGCCGTGTGGCTCTAAAATTACCGCCTAAACAAAAAAACATTCACCTACTGCTGACTTATGACACGCAACATTCTTCGATTCCCTTTTTTTCTCTCCATCCTGTTTTTGACTCCCTCGATTTTTGCCCAGGGAACTCTCACACCGGTCGATCCTCCCGCGCCCACCATGAAGACACTTGATCAAGTCGAGGCCAGAATCATTGTTAACGCCAGTAATACTCCCGGCGATGAGACCAACACCTTCATTATCTCGCAGCCTGGCTCCTATTATTTTACGGGGAATATCACCAGCGATTCAGGCCTGCACGGGATCAGCATCCGCTCCGACGACGTCACGCTCGATTTGAACGGCTACACGCTCCGGAGCGGAGGAGGAGGCGCAGTTCGTGGCATCACGGTTTCGGGAACACGCAAAGGTTTCACCGTTCGCAACGGAAACGTTCGAGGCTGGACGGCGGGCGGTGTGTCTGCGGAATCGGCGACAACCCTCGCGGAAAAACTGAATCTCACTGACAACCTCGGCTCCATTGGCCTGGCCGTCGGCAACGGCTCGCTGGTAAAAGACTGCGTGGCAAGCGGCAATGAAATCGGTTTCTTTGGCGGTGATCGGACAGAGTTCACTCATTGCATCTCAACTGTTAATACAGATATCGGCTTCAATTGCGGGAGCTACACCGTGCTTCTTGACTGCACAGCCAGCCGAAACACCGGCAATGGCATTGTCGCGGGCGGATCGAGCAGTATCATCCGTTGCAGTGCCACGAGGAATAATACCGGGATCGTTGCGGGTCCGGGTTGCACGGTCGCGGAATGCACCGTCGGGGCAAATGTCTTTCACGGGATTTCCGGCGGCATTGGCAGCACCGTGCGCGGCTGCACAACCCGGGGCAACCAGGTATTTGGGATCACCGTATTGGGGAACTGCCAGGTTCTCGACAACACATCCGATGGAAACAGCACGGGCGGACCGAGTGGTGGCGGCGTGAGGGCGGTCGGAACGGGGAATCGAATCGAGGGCAATAGCTGCACCGGAACGCCATCTGGATTTGGAATCTCCGTTACCGGAACCAACAATCTCGTCATCCGGAATAGTACCCGCGGCAATGCGCCCGGATCTAACTATGCGATCGACCCCGGCAACCGCTATGGAACTATCGTCGATCTTACGGGAAACAACCCGAATTCGGTCAGCGGCAATTCGGCTGCAAGCACCTTGGGGACGACCGATCCGTGGGCAAACTTTGCCTATTGAATATTCGCTTCCTTTCTTAAAACCGGATGTTTCGCCTGCGCTGCCCGATTGAAACCACGTTACTAATATGAACAACGCATTGTGGAAAATTCTTCTTGCCGACCTCCTTTT
>JBDSIW010000368.1:0-5017 GCA_039917795.1 Verrucomicrobiota bacterium
CGGGTTACGCGCTCGACGTCAGTTATCGTTCCGACGGCGGCCAGCGGCCCAATAACGATTTCGAAAATGTTTTTCTGTCCGCCAAAATCAAGGAGCAAATCACGCCACAGGACAGTTTTTATTTCCAGGCAACCTACCAGCGTTTTGAGGGCGGCGATTTGCTTCAGTATTATTCCCAAGGCGACGCGAGCCGGGCGGTGCGCGTGAAGGAAATTCAGAACCCGAATATTTTCGCCGGTTACCACCACGAATGGTCGCCCGGCAATCACACGTTATTCCTCGCCGCGCGACTGGATGACACGCTCACGATCGATGATCCCGGCGCACGGGTGCTTTTCTTTCAGCAGGCCAATGGCGAGACCCTGAAAGTTGAGACGCCAGGATTTGCGACCGGCTTCCGCCGCGAACTCGAAGCTTATTCCGCGGAGCTGCAACAAATCATCGCAGTGCGCTCGCAAACCTTCGTGGCTGGCGCGCGCTACCAATTCGCCTTCGCCGAAACCACGAACTCGCTCTTCCGCGCGGGGGTCAGTCCCCCGACTCCACTTTCCGGCACGCCACAAATCGATTCCGATCTTTGGCGCGTCAGCCTCTACGGGTACGACACCTGGGACATTCTGGACGAGCTCCAACTGACCGCTGGCGTCACCTATGACAAACTGCATTATCCCGTCAACGCCGACACGCGGCCCATCACCGATGGAGAAACCGAAAAGGATCAATTCTCGCCGAAGATCGGAATGGTCTGGACGCCGTTTCGCAATACACATCTGCGCGGCGCTTACACTCGTTCTCTCGGTGGAGTGTTTTTTGACAACAGCGTGCGCCTGGAACCGACTCAAATCGCCGGATTCAACCAGGCTTTTCGCAGTTTGATTCCGGAATCCATCGCGGGTCTTGTGCCGGGAACCGAATTCGAAACCTGGGGTGTTGGACTCGATCATCGTTTCGAGTCGAGAACCTACTTTGTGGCAGAAGGCGAAATTCTGGAATCACGCGCGCGCCGCACCGTGGGCGTCGTGACCAACTTTTTTTTCATACCCGTCCCCAATCGCCCCTCCAGCCGCGCGCAATCGCTCGACTTCTCGGAGAAGTCTTTCGCGCTCACGTTGAATCAATTGCTCGGCGATCACTGGGCGGCGGGCGCGCGCTATCGATTCAGCTTCGCCGATTTCGAGGGCGGTTTTCTGGATCCTGGAGCGACCGCTCTCGACCAGAACCTCAACGCGACCCTGCAACAACTGAACCTTTACGCGATTTACAATTTGCCCTGCGGATTCTTCAGCCAGTTCCAGGCGCTCTGGACTGCGCAGTCCAATCAAGGAAGCACTCGCGAACAACCCGGGGACGATTTCTGGCAATTTAACGTCTATGCCGGTTACCGATTCCCGCAGCGCCACGCGGAGGTCCGCGTCGGCTTGCTCAACGTCACGGATCGGGATTATCGGTTGAACCCGCTCAATCTCTATTCTGAACTCCCGCGCGACCGGACATTGACCGTGAGCGTGAAATTGAATTTCTAGGAATGATAAAGCTTATCGCGGCACAGTTTTCCCCGGCAGAATCAGTCATTCGATGAAGTTTCTCCGGCAAACTATTTGGCCCATTCTCAAAGGAAATTGGCGCGGACTGCTTGTGGGAGTCGTCTTGTGCGTTGGACTTGGGATTCTTCTCCTGATGACAAGGTTCGGGTTGGGATTCATTCATCTGAGTTACGATCTTCCCTTTTCCGTGCGCCGCAATGTCATTTCCACCGAAGCAGTAATAGTTTATTTGGATGAGGAGTCACACAACGCGCTGGAACAACCCTACAATCGTCCGTGGAATCGCGCTCTTCATGCGCGTTTGGTCAATCGATTAACAGAGGAGAAGGCGCGCGCTGTCGTTTTTGATATTGTTTTCAGTGACCCAGGACCCGACCCGGCGATTGATGAGCAATTTGCCGAGGCGATAAAACGTAACGGCCACGTCATACTTGCTGCCGACCACGTACCCGCGCCAGGATTTTCGACGATCAAGGCAAACCAAATTGTCCGGCCTACTGAGTTGTTGGGTGGCCAAGCCGGAGATTATGGAACAGCGGAAATGAGGCCCGACGACGATTTGGTGATTCGGATTCACACACCCATAACTCCTGACGATCAGATTTTCCCGATGGGTTGGACGGTGGCAACTTTCCTCGGCGCGCCTGTCACACAGAATTCAAAGGAGCAATTCAAAAGGCGGTGGGTGAATTACTACGGACCCCATGGCACGATTCCGGGCGCGAGTTTTTACAAGGTTGTTTCCCCGCAGGACAATGATTTGGCTCAGGGCTTTTTTAGCAACAAAGTTGTGTTCGTCGGGGCGCGGTTGCTCACAAAGTTTTCCGGGGAACGGAAGGATGAATTCCCCACGCCCTATTCCCGATTCGGTTCCGGCCAAAACCTTTTCATGCCTGGGGTGGAAATTCAGGCAACGACATTTTTGAATCTATTGCGCGGCGACTGGTTGCGGCGATTTTCCGATTCAGCCGACAAAACTGCGGTTGTGATCTGTGGGATTCTATTCGGAATTGGTCTCACTCTTAGTCGCCCGGTCAGGGCAGTTCTAATTGCGATCGCCGGGATTGTTCTCGTTGCGTTAGCTAATTATTTGTTGTTCGCGTTCCACCAAATCTGGTTTCCGTGGCTGATCATCGTCGCTCAAATCTTCATCGCGCTGCTCTGGTCGATCTTGTTCAACTCGATTCAGCTCTACGTCCAAAAGCGTTTGGTGGAGCAGACGCTGGCCCTCTATCTCTCGCCCAAGCTCGTCAAAAAATATTCGCAGCAAAAATTTTCCGGTGATTCCAATCTGCTCAAGCCGGGCGCCGAGAAACAAATGCTCACGATTTTGTTCAGCGACATTGCCAATTTCACCTCGATTTCCGAAGGCATGGAAGGCGATGAACTCGCGCCCTTGATGAATCAATATTTTGAAATCGCAGTTTCACACTGTGTTCACAAAACCGATGGCACGGTTGTGAAATTTATCGGCGACGCGATTTTCGCACTTTGGAATGCGCCGGAATTGCAGATCGATCACGCCATGCGTGCGTGCGAAGCGGCGATGCGTTTTCAAAATCAAGACGTGCAATATATCAATAATCGCGCGCTGATCACGCGAATTGGATTGCACACCGGCGTCGCGAACGTCGGGAATTTCGGCAGCACCACTCGGATCGATTACACGGCGATCGGCGAAAACATCAACCTTGCTTCACGCATGGAAGGGTTGAACAAATATCTCGGCACGGAAATCCTGATCACCGGCGAAACCGAAGCGGGCGTCCGTGACCGGCTCGTGACACGCTTTCTCGGTCTCTTCCAGTTGAAGGGCTTTGAAAAAAGCGTGGAGGTTTATCAACTGATCGGCTCGCTGGAAAAGTTTGAGGAAACTTCAAAGCTGCGGGAGTTATTCCAACGCGGCCTGCAGAATTTTCAGGAGAAAAAATTTGACCTCGCGGACACAAGCTTTCGCTGCGTCCTTGATCTCGCCCCCGAGGATGGCCCCTCCAAATTCTATCTCCGCCACCTCGAAGAAGTCCGCCATGAAACCCTTGCCGTCGACTGGAAAGGAGAAGTGGAATTGAAGGATAAGTAATCAGAACTTGGTGAATCCGAGAATCGCCACAAGCACGCCAAACGCCAGACGCAGCCCGCTCCCGATGCGAATTCGTTTCTCCGAGGCGGTGCCCCAGTTCAACAGGTCGCGCATCCGCCAGGGCGAAATGGTGAACCAGATCCCGACCACGACCAGAAAATAGGCCCAGGTTTGAATCACCAAAACCCACGCCGTGTCCCCAAGGCGCGGGCGGCCGGCGTCCACCATCATTTTTGCCGCAAGCAAAAGCACAACAGCCAGGCCGCGCACCGCGAGAAAATCTTTGACGAAGATGCAGGTCCCGACCCCGACGGCTATGAACAGGGCGTAAAGCGCGGGCTTGAGTTTCTCGAAATCGGAAATCGATTCCTGTTTGAGATTCCAAACGAACCACGCCGTTCCCAGCAGCATCAGGCAATAGCCCAAAGGAAGGGACCGCGGAAATTTCCGGACCGCCGCACCGAATTCCGTTGGCTTCAATACCCCAAACAAATTGATCACGGCGACAATTGACCCAAGCAAAATGGCCACGGTGGAAAGTTTTATCTGCATAATTTTAATCAAGATTGAGAATGGCAGGATCACCGTAAAGTGTAAATGAGCCCGTGCGCAGGATTTTTAAGTCCATCAGTTGCCCACGATGTCGATCATTCCCGTCGAACAAAACAATTTTGTTGCAGCGAGTCCGGCCCGCCATGCGCGCGGGATTCTTTTTGCTTTCGCCCTCCACGAGAATTTGGACTTTCTGGCCAACGAAGCGCTCGTACTTTTTCGCAGCGATCTCGTTCACGAGATTGAGCAGTCGTTCGTTGCGATCCTCTTTGATTTCGTGCGCCAGTTGATCAGGCATGACGGCTGCGGGCGTGTCTTTGCGGGGCGAATATTTGAAAATGTAGGCATTGTCGAATTGAACCTCGTTGGCCAGGGATAACGTCTCCTCGAAATCGGTTTCAGTTTCGCCAGGGAAACCGACGATGATATCAGTAGTGATTCCAATGTTGGGCTTAACACGGCGGAGTTTCTCGACGATTTCGCAAAAGCGTTCGCGCGTATAACCGCGATGCATCAATTTCAACAGGCGATTGCTTCCGCTTTGCAGCGGGATATGGGCGCTCTCGCAAAGTTTGGGCAACCGTCCATAAGCCTCGGTCAAATCATCGCCGTAACCTTTCGGGTGCGGCGAGGTGAAACGAATCCGCTCCAAGCCGTCAATCGCGTGCACCGCTTCGAGCAATTGGACAAACGCAGATTTGCCCTCATGGATTTTGATATCGCGCTTTCCAAAACTCGTCACGATCTGTCCGAGGAGCGTGATTTCCTTCACGCCGCGGGAAACCAGTTCGCGACATTCGCAGGCAATGTCGTAAATCGTCCGGCTACGCTCTTCGCCGCG
>JBDSIW010000369.1:0-3207 GCA_039917795.1 Verrucomicrobiota bacterium
TCAACCGTCGTTGATGGTGCTTCTGCCAACCCCTCAGTCCATTGCGTAAGGTCGGAAAGAAAGCTGTGAAGAAAAAACGGCCACCGAATCAATCTGCCCGCTTGACATTTATTGAGCCATATCAACGGCACTCTCTGGGTCACAGGAACCCACCACAGCATTTTTGTGGTGGGCTACGCACTTCGAAAACTTGGCTACAAAATTCTAAACGACATTGCCTGGGAGAAACCCAATCCTCCGCCCAATCTCTCCTGCCGCTGCTTCACGCATTCGACTGAAACACTGATTTGGGCAGCCCGAAGCGACGACACGGAACACGTCTTCAACTACGATCTGATGCGAGGGATAAACAGCGGACGCCAGATGCAGACCGTGTGGACCCTGGGTGCTCCGGCCGCAGAGGAAAAAGCATCCGGTCAGCATCCTGCGCAAAAGCCGGTGGCTCTGGTCACGCGCTGCCTGCTCGCAGCGACACGCGAGGGGAGCCTTGTGCTCGACCCGTTCCTGGGTAGCGGAACAACCGCCATCGCTTGTCTGCGCACCGGGCGGCATTTCGTCGGAATGGATTTTTGCAGTTCCTACGTCAAATCGGCCGTGAGCCGAACAAGGGCGGAATTGGAAAGAGGAAAAGACCTTTTCATACCGAGATAGAAATCACACCGGCTAAATTTGACGGTGATCTACAGAGCGACCCCATTTCTGCCACAACTATTTGTCCTCAAGAAAGAGTCCTATTTCCCCCCATCTCTGTCTCAAAAAAGCTTGCAAATGATTCAGTGAATTCTTCAGTAACAGTGTTAAAAGGGATTAAACGAGATTGTGTCGGATTCTGCTTGCGTAGCCTCTAAAAGGTGCGATTTTTTTCCTCGTAAACCGGGCATTAATCGTCCAATTCCGACCCTCGCCTCCAAGTACTCGACAAGTAATGGCAGAGTAGTAGGCGAGTGCGGAGAGTAGTCTGATCTCGTGCAGTACGCGCTGTTGAATTCGGAGCGCGGAGACCAAAATCTCAAGCGCTTCGACAGCAATTACCTCCAAAATAAAGCAAGCCGTTGCTTCTCAAGTGGGCGGGGGTAAAGACCCTCGTCTACGGGAAACGAGAGAGCAACAGGAGGGTATGACGGCGTGAGGGCAAATTGCCACACCTTGGTTACTTGAAAGAGCCGCATTTAGTTTTCCGTCCAGTCCGCTCCGTTGGGTCGAAGTGAGCGCCGAGTCCGATCTCGATGGGCGCGGTACGAACTTCAAAGCCACTCGACGTGATGGTTTCGCAGGCGGGGGGGAGCCGTAATCCAATCGGGAACAGACTTTTCTTCCAGGCATTGATCAAAACGGGAATTGAAACGCCCTGCAAAAACACACCGCACAAAATTGAGTTTGGTGAGGAATGACTTTTATTCTTAGAATGAGGCGATGAAGCGCCCGCTGGATTGTATAAAATTGAAAATCGGTTCGACCCTCGCGCTCGTTGCGCTCCCGATGAAGGCCAGTCACCGTTTCCGGGTGAATGGCGCATCGATTTGCCTCCTTTTCCTTTTGACCTGCGTGGCGATTGATGTCGCGGCGGCTGACGGGCAAAAATCCGCCTCAGTTCGGTGGTGGCCGGACACCGTGGCAGCCAGCCTGCAACGGGCCGGGACAAACCAAACTGAACTCCGAACAGCTTTGGATCAAACACCCACGTCCCAGCGCGCCGGTATGAAATTCCTCATCGAAAACATGCCGCAGCCCGACTTGGAAAATCTTACCGCCAGGTTTCTGCGGGAGAATGTGTCGCTTGCTTACGAATTCGCCGCGCGGATGCCCTGGGCGAAAAGCATCCCGGAAGAGATTTTTTTCAACGACGTTTTGGCTTACTCCTGCGTAAACGAACAGCGCGATAATTGGCGCAAACGCCTTCATGAAATCTGCGTGCCGCTGGTCAAGGATTGTAAAACTTCCGCCGAGGCCGCGCAGGCGATCAACCAGAAACTTTTCGGCCAGCTCAACGTGAAATATTCGGTCAAGCGGCGCATCCCAGACCAGGGCCCATTCGAGACGATGGAGACTGGAATGGCGACTTGCACGGGGTTGTCAATTCTTCTGGTCGATGCTTGTCGCTCGGTGGGAATTCCGGCGCGCGTGGCCGGGACGCCGCTTTGGTTTAACAAAAGTGGCAACCACACTTGGGTCGAGATCTGGGACGGCGAGTGGCATTTCGCGGGCGCGGCGGAGGCGGACCCGCAGGGACTTGATCGCGGCTGGTTTGTTCACAACGCTTCTCAGGCGGCGGAGGAGATTCCCGAACACTCCATCTACGCCAGCAGTTTCAGAAAGACCGGCTTGAGTTTTCCGCTCTCGTGGGCGCCCGCTATTGATTACGTCAGCGCAGTGAATGTCACGGGCCGTTACGCCGCCAAAGCAAAGCCGCCGGAGGCCGCGAAGGTGCGACTGAATATTCAAGTGTTCAACCGGCCGGTGGGTGAAAGAATCGTGGCGAAAGTCACGGTGACCGATGCGGCCAATCCCGGCGCCCAACTTGAAGGCATCAGCAAAGGCCCGACGGCAGACGGAAATGACCATTTATTTTTTGCACTTCCGGCGCAGCGAACGTTTGTCATCGAATCCGAGTGGTCTGGGAAAAAGCGCCGCCAGTTTTATTCGACTGGAACCCAGGCTGAAGATTTGTTGAATCTTTTTATGACCGGCGTTCCCGACGCGCCTTCGATTCCGCAGAAATGTTATGCCGCTCCCGTGGTCGAAAAACCATTTACGGCGAAAGAGGAGTTGCGACTCAAGTCAGCGTTTCATGAATTCTTCAATGCGCCTTCCGACCGGCAGGCATCCTTTCAGTTTCCTTCGGCGCTGGAAAAATTGTTGCGCAACAACGAACCCGCCACGCGCCGCGTTGCCTGGGAGGCGTTCCAGGCCGCCACCAATCACGGAAATCTCCGGCAAAGTTTCGATGAGCAGAAAGTTCGTTTCCAGGAACACGTCAGTCCTTACACGGTGAAGACCGTGGGAACACGACCAGCGAAGGGCTGGGGACTGTTCATAGCGATGCACGGCGGCGGGGGAGCGCCGCAGGAACTCAACGACAGCCAATGGAAACACATGCAGATTTATTACCGCGATCATCCTGAAGCAGGCGGGTATCTCTATGTGGCGTTGCGCGCCCCGGACAACACCTGGAACGGTTTTTATACCGGCTACGCCTATCCGCTCATG
>JBDSIW010000370.1:0-10055 GCA_039917795.1 Verrucomicrobiota bacterium
CAAAAAATAAATTGGGCTCACCCGCGTGCCAAAAGCATTCAGCGTTGCATTGGTGGCGAGGATGCTCGCTCCGGGGGCCATCAGGCAGACCGTGCCTGGTTGAATGGAAACCGTTCCGCCCGCAGGAACCACTGCGGTGTTCGTGACGTGCACAATTCCCGGCCCAACGATCGTGCTGCTTCCGAGGATTCCGCCAATCGAATTAGACACGACTTCCGAAACCACCATGCGATTGGTGTAAGCCAGCAGATTGCCCGCATCGTCGAGCGCCGCAATGAAAAGATTGTTCACTCCCGTCAAAAGTGAATTGGTTTTCGCCCAAGTGCGAGCGACGGAATCGAACGCAGCTTCATCGCCATTGATGGACACGCGAGTTGAGCCGGCCACTGTATTCGAGCCAGTAAGGACAACTGAGCTGGAATCCACGATTGAGAAAAAGGTTCCATTAACACTTCCGCCCGTGTTTCCACCACTGACGGCCAGGTCGGCAATCAAATGCGCATCGGTGCTGCCGCTCGACTGGTTCACACATTGCAAGGCCAGCACGTGCGTGCCCGTCGCAAGGCGATTGCTCACCGCGCCTAAATCGAAAACGGTGGCAGGGTTGAGCGGCGCGTTGCAGCAGGACGCTTCGCGGCTGGTTGCGGCAGTGGCGTTGAACAGAATTGGCGCGCCGATTCCATTGGTTGTATTCGCGCGTTTGATCTCCACGCCATCGAGCCACGCGACGAAAGCATCGTCATAATCTACCATTAAAAGCAAATGCAGGTTGGTATCCGTGTTAGAAACGGTAAACGATTTCCGAATCATGAAAGTCGTGTAGCCATTGATCATATCCGAAAGGGTGGTGGCTTCTCCCGCGATTCCCGGATCACCGTAACCAAAACCGCCCGCGCCGCTGGCCCATGTTCCGTCGAGCGAAGCATCGGGAATGCTTTGCCAGCTGGATTGCGGTGCACTGGTTCCTTTGCGCCAACGCCACGAGTCAGAGTGATTCACCAACGCAGTGGAAGGGGAGTTCGGCGGACCGATTTGAACGGTCAATTCCTGCGCAGAAGTCGGCAGAGTAAAATAAATCGAGGAGACAACGGCGCAGAGAAACGCCAATTTGCGGGCGATAGATGAATGCATGAGCGCGGGAACGTAGCGCGTCTTTCACCTTCCGACAAATATTTCTATTCCCAAAACCCTTCGGACCGACCGAAATATCCGCCGTTTCAGCACTTGGACCGGCGCTTGTGAATCAAACCGTCAAAACTTTCCGGCATTCCTTGCGCAATTTTTCCAGTTGCGCGGCGGACTTCGCCTCGATGTAACAGCGAATCAAAGGCTCGGTGCCACTCGCGCGGAAGGCGACCCACTCGCCATTCGGTAAGATGAACTTGTACCCGTCCGTCGTGATAAACTTTTCCACTTTAAATGGGCCGATGGATTCCAGGCCGAGGGAAAGTTTTTCGAGCAACGCGGCCTTCTTGTCCGGTGGAATCGCGACGTTGATGCGGTCGGTGTGAAATTCGCCGGTTTCCTTTTCCAGCGATTTCAAAATTGCCCCAAGTGATTTTTTCTCGAAGGCGACGAGTTCGGCCATAAGTAGACAGGCGAGAATGCCATCCTTCTCGGGAACGTGGCCCTTGACGCTGAGTCCGCCCGATTCCTCGCCGCCGACAATGATGGGCTCACTCTCCATAAGCGCACCGATGTATTTGAAACCGACCGGGGTTTCATGAACCTTCACGCCGAGCATTTTCGCGACGGCATCGACCTGATGACTTGTGGGTACGGTTCGAACGACGGAGCCCGTCCAGCCGCGATTTTTTTTTAGATGATATAACGTGAGCGGAAGGATTTGGTTGGGCGTGAGCCAGGTTCCATCTTTGTCCACGATTCCAAAACGGTCGGCGTCGCCATCGAGCCCCAGACCAAGCTGGGCTTTCCCGCTGCGGACAAATTTTGAAACCTCAGCCATGCCTTCTTCGTTCGGCTCGGGATGATGCCCGCCAAAAAGCGGATTCGGCTCCGCATTGAATTTGAAAAGTGTCGTGCCAGCTTCCGCAAGCAACGTGTCGAGATAACCGCGGCCCGTTCCGTACATGAAGTTCACCGCGATTTTCATCCGCGCCTTTTTAAGTGTCGAAAAGTCCACCAGTTTTTTGATCTGCTTAAAGTAATCGGGCATTGGATCAATCGTCTCGCAGACGAACGTCCCGATCACCTTCGCCGGGAAACTCCAATTCGCTCCCAGCAACTTCGTGGTGTTCGCCTCGATTTGTCGCGTGACTTCGGTGGGCGCACCCGCGCCGTCGTGCAGTGAAAGTTTGAAGCCGGAATACTCCGGCGGATTGTGGCTGGCCGTGATGTTGATTCCGGCAATGGCTTTGCGCTTGCGGATGGTGAACGCGATCACCGGCGTCGGTGTGTCTCGCTGGCAGAGCAGGGGAACCAAACCATTCGCCCCAAGAACCTCGGCAACGGCTAGTGAAAATTCCCGCCCCAGAAAGCGCGTGTCGTAACCGATGATGACGTTGGAGCTCAGTCCATGGATTTTCGATTTCGGGTCATCCAGTTCGGACTTCAAATAGTCCGCGACGCCTTGTGCGGCGAGCCGTACATTTTCAAAAGTGAAGTCGCGCGCAATCAGCCCGCGCCATCCAGAGGTTCCAAATTTAATCACGTTGATCATAAAAATTTCGATCGAGAATTCCTCGACCGAGCGCGACTCTACAGAAAATTCTGGTTTGCGCCAGAGCGGGATTTACTTCGCCACCAAACCTGATAAAAATTTCCGCATGAAAATCTTCCGTTCCATTCTTGCCGCTGGCTTTGTGACTGTTTCTATCCAGGCGGAGGACAGGAAAATAGATTTCGTCAAAGAAATTCAACCCATCCTCGAAAAGTCGTGCATCCAATGCCACGGACCGGAAAAGCACAAAGGCGACTTGCGCCTCGACACCAAGGAAGCGGCGTTGAAAGGCGGCAAGGACGCGCTGGCCATTGTCCCGAGCGACATCACCAAGAGTGAAATGTATCGACGCATCATTCTGCCGAAGGACAACGACGATGTGATGCCGAGCAAAGGCGATTTGCTCACAAAGGCGCAGACCGATTTGATCCGCGATTGGATCACGCAAGGCGCGAACTGGCCGGATGGCGTGGTCGCGAAATCAACGGGGGTCGCGGTGGAGGAGGTCAAAGTGGAACCGGCCAAGCTGCCCGACTACAAACCGTCCGCAGCGGAGCTGAAGGCGATTGCGAAATTCGAGCCGATGGGCGTTTCGGTGCGACCAGTGGCGATGAATGTGAATTGGCGCGAAGCGAATTTCCGCTCGCTCGGCAGCAACGCGAATGACACGGCCATTGCGCCGCTCAAAGATATTTTGGGCCTGATGGATTTGAACCTGGCTGGAACAAAAATCACCGACGCCGGGCTGGCCAACATCAAAGGGCTGACGAACCTGACTCACCTGCACCTGGAGCACACTGAGATCGGCGACGCGGGACTGGCCAATCTCAAGGGCCTGATGAATTTGGAATACCTGAATCTTTTCGACACGAAAGTGACTGACGCCGGTTTGGAGAACCTCAAGTCTCTTGCTCGCTTGAAAAGCTTGCATGTTTGGCAAACCAAAGTGACCGATGCCGGGGTGGCGAGTTTGCAGGCGGCTTTGCCGAAAGCAAATATCGATCGCGGTTGGGAAAATTCGCCGGCAAAGAAAAAGGCGGACGAAGAAAAGAAAATCGCCGATGCCAAGGCCGCCGAGGTCGCGAAAAAAGAAGCCGACGCCAAGAAAGAAGCCGACGCCAAGAAAGAAGCTGACGCCAAGAAAGAGGCCGAGGCGAAGAAAGAGGCCGACAAGAAGTGATCAAATGGTTCGTTTCGACATTGCCGCTTTGAGTTCGGCAGCATTCGCGCGGTCATCGAGGTAATCCGCTTCCCAGAATAAAATCTCCTTTGCGCCGAGCGATTTTGCCAAGGCGAAATCGTTTTCGAAGTCGGCTACAGTTTGGGGAACCCACGCGTAAGTCCAGACATCGACTCTGTTTTCGGTTTCCGTTAGCAACGCGCTATACGCCTTTTCGGAATTCCCGCCGTCCCGATAATATCCCGCCGCGACGACGGAATCGATGAGGCCTTCCCTGGACCACGCTTTCACGTCGAGCAAAAGGCCGCGCAGATTTCCATCAATTTTGTTTTGTTCGCCGCGATAATGCCAAGGGTGGCCGACGAGCGCCGCGACGGGAAGATTGCGACCCGTTGAGTGGATCAGCGTTCGTGCTGCCCGCATGAAAATGGTTTGTGGTTCGGCGCGAGTCCGCACCCAACGGTCGTCGCTATTCGGAATCTCGCGCGGATCAAATCCAAATCGGCTCTGAAATTCAGACAGCAACGGAGCTTCATAGCCGCTGTCGGCCACCCCATCGGAATCCGTTTGCGGATTGTCGCGCACATCACCGGTGCGAATCCAGTCGAAGAAAAATCCGTCGAGGTCGTAGCGCAAAAGCTCTTTGAGCAACGCGAGCTTGTATTGGCGAACTTCGGGAAAAGCGAAGCTCAGTTGCGAGTGGTAAATTTTTCCATCGCGTTTGCGCCAGCGATATTCCGGATGCTTTTTGGAAAACTCGCTCTGCAAACCCCAGCCGTGGTCGTCTTCGTTGATGCTGACCCACGCGTGAATTTCCAAACCGATTTTGTGTCCGTAATCGATGGCGCTGGCAAGGCTGTCGAAATGCTCGTAGTCGAGCGATTCAAATTTGTTGATCAACTCGGCTCGCTTTTCCGGCGTCATCCCGGGAGTGAAACGTTGCAGAAGCGCTTTGTCTTCGTCGGACTTGGGGTGCCAGAAACTGTCGTCGTCCCATTTGCCCTGGGCGCGGAGCAATTTGCTTTTGTAGAGCGAGCGTCCGCCGTCGAAAGTGCGCCAATAGATTTTGGACCAACCGGCGGCCTTGCAGGCGTCCAGCATGTGGCGAATCCCATCGGCGCCCCAGGCAACACCCGGCTTAAGCATCCAATCGGAATGGGTAAGGGGCGCGCTGAGAAAAATGTTTTTCTTGCGCGAATCGTTTGGGGTTTCCGCAAGCCCGCTAAAACTCCATGCGCTGGCGGCCAGGGCCGAGTTCTTTAAAAAGTCTCGCCGATTCATGAGAATGATGCTGACGCCTGAGCGAAGTTCGCGCAAGAGCCTTGCAGAAAACGGGGGCCAGAGAATTGACAAACCGGGTGCGGTCGAATATGAAGTTAACGCTTCAAAAGGATTCGTCCGCATGAAAACAAATTTTCTTTTCCGTTACATTCTTTTTTTCGCGTTTGCCAACGCCATCATTGCTCCCGGTCCGCTGGCCGCGCAAACGAGCGACCTGCCGACGGTCACTCTCCAGGCAATCGATGCCGTGGCGACGGAGACTCCGGGGAACACCGGGAGATTTCTATTCACGCGATATGGCACGCTCAGTAATTCATTGACCGCGAATTTTTCAATTGGCGCGGCGGCGTCCAATGGAGTCGATTATGCCGCGATTCCAGAGTCGGTGACTTTTCCGGAGGGAAGTTCGAATGTCTTTCTCACCATTGAGCCGATTGACGATTTAGTGCCGGAATCGAACGAGGGCGTCGCCCTCACGCTCCGAAGCAACGCCGCCTACAGGATTGAATCCTCCGGAACCACACCCACTGCGGTCGTGGTGATTTACGATGACGACAATTTGCCGCCGAGCGTCAGCCTGTTCAACCCGGCGAATCATTCCACGTTCACTTTGCCGACCAATATTCTGCTGCAGGCGGAAGCAGCAGACCGTGACGGCTGGCTGCGCCGCGTGGAGTTTTACCGCGGCACGACTTTGATTGGCAGCGTGGCCGGGCAGGACGTTGGCCGCGTTTACAATTTCACATGGACGAATCCGCCTCCCGGAGAATTCGTGCTCACGGCGCGCGCGCTTGATAATTTTGAACGACGCGCGACTTCCGCGCCGGTCAATATCGTGATCATCGGAACTTCCAATGTGGTGCCGGTCGTTAGCATTGTGGCGTCGGATTCATCGGCGTCTGAGCCGGGAGAAAACAAAGGCACCTTTAAGATTTATCGTTCGAACACGACTGGACCATTGACTGTGTTTTACACGATTGCTGGTAGCGCTGCGAACGGGGTTGATTATTTTTACGTTCCCGAATCGATCACTATCCCTGCTGGGTTATCCCATGCAGAGATCGTCATTTCTCCTCTGGATGACACAGTGGTAGAAGGCAGCGAAACCGTCCTCCTCACTCTCAAATCAAATTCTGCCTATCGCCTGGAATCGCCGACGTCCGCGATGGTGACCATCGAGGACAACGAGTTCGTCAACTCCCCGCCATCGGTCCGAATTTTTCAGCCAACGAACGGCGCGGTTTTTATCAGTCCGGCAGACATCACAATTTTTGCGGAAGCGTTCGATTCAAACGGTTTTGTCGCCACTGTCGAATTTTTTGCCGGCACCAACAGCCTGGGCATTGCGACCAATAATCCGGCGTCGGGTTCGCCGGTGAATCCATTCCACATCGTCTGGACCAATGTTTCCGTCGGCGAATACACGTTGACCGCGAGGGCGACAGATAATTCGGGACTGAGCAGGACCTCCGAGCCGGTTCACATCTCTGTTATTGAAAAGCCCCACGACGTGCCGGTGATCACGATTCGCGCGACGGATCCGAACGCCGCCGAAAACCCGGCGCTTTCAACAATCCCGCTCAATCCTGGAGTTTTTTCTGTGACGCGCAACCCGGCGTCCTCCCAGGCGCTGGCCGTTAATTACGCCATCGAAGGCACGGCGGCAAATGGAGTGGATTACGATAAATTGTCCGGGACAGTGACGATTCCGCCCAACGAACCTTCTGCCAATATTTATGTAGTTCCCATCGACGACACGCTAGTCGAAGGCACGGAAACCGTGGTTTTGATTCTGCGAACGAGCACAGCCTACGCGTTGGGTGACGCTCGTTATGCAACGGTTTTCCTCGAAGACAATGACCGAACAACGAATCCGCCGCCGAGTGTTCATCTGACTTGGCCGACGAATCATGCGGTATTCGTCGCGCCCGCCACGATTCCGGTTCGAGCCGAGGCGACCGATAATGGCCAGGTGGCGCGCGTGGATTTTTTTGTGGGTGATAAACTCATTGGCAGCGACACGAACGCGCCTTACGAAATTTCCTGGGCTGAGGTAGGGCCGGGTTACTACGCGCTACGCGCCAAGGCGACCGACAACGACGGCGCTTCGAGCTTTTCATCAACTGCCGAGATTACCGTTCGTTCGCCGAATGAGATCGCATTCGTGAAACGCCAATTGCCCCGCTGGTATGTTCCCTCGGTGAAACTTCTGGTTTCGTTGCGCGTCGAACCGCTATTCGCCACCACTTCGTATTCAATTTTGGACCGTCCGCCGACAAATTGGTTGGTGGGAGCGATAAGCGAAGGCGGCTCGTACGATCCCATCACGCAGTCCGTCTCGTTTGGGCCATTCACTGACCACGTTGCGCGCACGCTTACATACGAAGTCACTCCGCCGGCCAATGAATCCGGTGAAAAACATTTTACGGGAAATGCGATGGCTAACGGCATCACCACACCCATCGGCGGGAATAATTTCATCCTGCCCGCTCCAGCGCATCCCGCTGACAACGATCCGCCCAATTTTTCCCTGACTGAGCAGGAGGTGGGGAGATACGTTACAGCTTGGAAAAACTGTGATCGCTGGCCCATTTCGCCGGATCCGATTCCCATCAGCTACGTGACGCGGGCGGGATATTTATTCGCTCGTGGAGGGGAATACCGGGTCAGCACACACTATCCGACCCCTTTTCCGCCGCTGCTTTGGGTTCCAGTTGGGCCCATTCCTGGCGCGGACGAATCGGGTGGGGAAACGCCGTGGACCCACGATGGGCCAGGTTCCGCCGTCAGCGCAATGCCGACCAATTATGTTCCGGGCGTTCCATTCACGGTGACCATATCCATTGCGGCTTCCAGCAACGTTCTGGCTTACGCGCTGGAAGATCGTCCTCCGGAAGGTTGGGGAGTCACAACCGTCAGCGACGGTGGCGTGTTTTGCCCGATGACGCATAAAATTCGCTGGGGTCTGTTTTCTAATCACGATGCGCGAGTGATCACCTACCAGGTGCTCCCGCGAACGACTTCAGCCGTGGGGGAAGCCCATTTTTCGGGAGTTGCTTCGTTCAATGGAATCAACCTGCCGATCACTGGACAACGGACTGTCCGCTCCGCGCCCGCGCCCACCACTTCGCCCGCGAAATTGCAATCGATCACGGGATTGCCCGGCGGAGATCGCCTGATGACCTTCGAAGGCGAAGTCGGCGGATCCTACAGGATTGAGGCCACGACGAACTTCTTTGATTGGATGCCGCTGGAGGAATTGCTCAATAACGATGGGGCTTTGCAATACATCGACGGCGCAAGCGAAGGCTTGGAGCAAAGGTTTTATCGAGTCGTTCCAATCGATTGAATTGTCGTAAGCGGCGTGACTGAGATGCGGGGGTCGACGGAAATTCCGCACATCACATCTCAACGGGAGGCGGTTTCAATTTATTCCGATTGAAATTTCCGAGGAAAAGGATCCCGGCTTTTCCAAGTTATTTTCCGTCCAGGCAATCGCGGACCGTTTGCGTGAGTTTGTCTGGATGATATGGTTTTTGCAGAAAGTTTATTCCTTCGCGCAACACAAAATCTTTTCCCACCGTGTCCGCGCTGTAGCCGCTGGTGAAGATCACTTTCAAGTCCGGGTTGTCCTGAAGAAGTCGCTTGCTCAGGTCGCTGCCAGTCATTCCTTCCGGCATGACGAGATCAGTCAGGAGCAAGTCGATGGAATCTTTGTGCGTCTCCCAGACTTTTACGGCGGCCACGCCCGAACTCGCTTCCAGGACGTGATAGCCTTGTCCCTCAAGGATGAACCGGACCAGTTCGCGCAAAGGCGCTTCGTCCTCGGCGATAAGGATGGTTTCCGTGCCGGGCACCGCTTTCTCCATTTGGGTATGGTCTGGGGTTTCGCCGGTTTCGGTGCTGCGCGGGAGAAAGATTTGGAAGCGCGTGCCCTTTCCCAGTTCGCTTGATGCTTCGATCCAACCGTCGTGTTGCTTGACGATGCCATAAACCGTGGCGAGGCCGAGGCCTGTGCCTTTTCCCACTTCCTTCGTCGTAAAGAAGGGTTCGAAAATATGAAGCATGTTCTCCCGGGAAATTCCAGAGCCATTGTCACTGACCGTGAGGCAAAGAAACTCGCCGAGATACGCATCGGCATTGCGCCGCGTGTAGCTTTCGTCAATGTGCACTGTGCTCGTGCTGATCGTTAATTCTCCACCTCGCGGCATGGCGTCGCGCGAGTTGACCGCAAGATTTAAAATGATCTGCTCCATCATGCTGCGGTCGGCGTGAATGCGGGGAAGAACGGAATCGTTCTCGACCTTGAGGATAACATCTTCCCCGAGAATTCGGCGAAGCATCTTGGACATCTCCTCCGCCACATCCTTGAAATCCAAGCTGCGGCGCTGCATCACCTGTCGCCTGCTGAAGGTCAGGAGTTGTCTCGTCAAATTAGCCGAGCGCTCCGCCGCCATCGATATTTCCTGGAGCGAATCGGCGGTCGGTCCGAATTTTTCGGTGACCAAGAGCAGCGACGCGTGTCCCTGGATGACGGTCAACAGGTTGTTAAAATCATGCGCAATCCCACCCGCGAGCTGGCCGATCGACTCCATTTTTTGCGATTGCCGCAACTGGGTTTCCAGACGCTTCTGCTCGGTGACGTCTCGGAAGAGTTCGAGGAGCAGAGGCCGGTCGCCTTCCAGATCAACGAAAGAACTGGCTCCCTCCAGCTCAGCCACCTTCCCGGAACGAAACGTCATGCGCCGTTCAATGAACCGGGCGAGGGACCGATCCTTGAAACGCAGCTTGTAATTTTGCAAAAGCTTTTTCTGGTTCTCCGTCGCCGCGTAGGAAATCGTGAAGGGCTTACCTTCCAGTTCTTCCCGCGACATTTCCACCAGGCTGCAAAACGCTCGGTTCACCGCGACGATC
>JBDSIW010000371.1:0-3659 GCA_039917795.1 Verrucomicrobiota bacterium
GAGAGCGGTGAATCCTTTCGGTGCTTTTTTCACCTGGGACTCAGCGGCGCTCGCGAAAAGCAGAAGTGGAACAGCGGCCAGCCCGAGCGCGCGGCGAAAAGAATTGATCGATGGTAAATAATTCATACGGACGCCTAAGTAATCATTTCCCGCCCCGTGGTCAACAACATCGGTTCGCCTCGTTGCCGGTTCGTGCTGAAACCTTGACACCAGCGCGCATTCTTTGAGTAATGAACCAGCCGGAGAAATGAAACCAAAGCATGTCCACATTATTGTTCTTTGCCTGCAAATGGCTTTCGTGCCGGCTCTGCTGGCGCTCGACACTGGCTTTCGCTTCGCCACATTTTCCGCCGACGTCACGCCTCCAATTGGGCATCCGTTGATGGGCGGAGGGATCAAGCCTGCCGGGAAAGTTGTCGATCCGCTTTTCGCCAAAGGCTGGGTGCTGACCAGCCAGTTGGAAAAACCGATTGTCTTCGTCTCCGTGGATTGGTGCGAGATTCGCAATCAGGCATATGACCGCTGGCGCGAAGTTCTGGGCAAGGCGGCAGGGACGGACGCGGGTCGGGTGTTTGTGACCAGCGTCCATGTTCATGACGCGCCGGTGGCGGATCTCGAAGCACAAAGAATTTTGGAAGCGCACCACGCCGCGGGAAATATTTGTGATCTCCGCTTTCATGAGGAAGCGGTGCAACGCGTCGCGCACGCCCTGACGGAGAGTTTGAAGACTTCACGGCGCGTGACGCAATTTGGCTTGGGTCAGGCGAAGGTAGAGAAAGTCGCTTCGAATCGGCGTTACACTCTCGACGACGGCACAGTCAGGTATGGGCGTTACAGCGCGACGAAAGATCCTTTGGCGCAGGCGGCGGAGGAGGGGACGATCGATCCCTGGCTCAAAACTTTAAGCTTTTGGGATGGCGGCGTGCCCTTGGCGGCGATGCATTTCTACGCGGTTCACCCAATGAGTTATTACGGCGGTGGCGGCGTCTCGGCGGATTTCGTCGGCATGGCTCGCGCACGGATGCAGGCTGAGAACCCATCGGTTTTTCAAATTTACGTTTCCGGGTGCAGCGGCAATGTCACGGCGGGAAAGTTCAACGATGGTTCTCCCGGGAACCGCCCAATTCTTGCCGATCGAATTTACGCGGCGATGAAAGCGAGTTGGTCGGCGACCAAGCGACAGAAATTGGTCCAGTGCAAATTTGAGCAGGCGTCGCTCGTGTTGGAGCCGCGCAATGAGCCCGGTTTTTCTGCCGCTGAATTGGAGGAGCAACTGGGGGACCACTCGAAACCTTTTCGGCAATGTCTGGCGGCGATGGGTTTGAGCTGGCGCGCCCGCCACGTCGCCGCTCCTGAAATTGATGTTCCGATGCTGGATTTTGGCGGCGCGCAAATCGTTCTTCTCCCGGCGGAATCGTATGTCGAGTTCCAGTTATTCGCCCAGCAACAGAGGCCGAACACATTCGTACTCACGGCGGGTTACGGCGAGTGCGCCCCGGGTTACATCCCCATCGAACGGGCGTGGGCGGAACACGACAGCAACCTGACGGACTGGTGCTGGATTAATCCTGGTTCGCAGCGGAAAATGGAAAAAGTCATTGAATCGCTTTTTCGAAAACATTGATTGAGATCCTGCATGGACTTCGTTTTTTTGTTGGAAGGCGTTTGCCACTTGTCCTGCGCTTCCGTTTTCCCCTAATCTCCGCGCGTCCCAAAATATCCCAACTCATTTTATGGAACTTCACTTTAAAATCTCCACGCTCAGCGTCGGGCTGTTGCTCGCAACTTTAGCCACCATGTCCGCAGCCGAAACGAATGAAGTGATTCGCGGCCCGTTTTACTCAGCCACGATCCGGGCGTCCCATGCCAGCGACGCTATTGCCATGAAAGGAATCGTTGTGACGGTCGGCGCGCAGAAGAACGCCCACATTTGCTATGATGCGGACATGCTCCGCGTTTCCATGGCGTGGACAGGCGACTTCCTCGAGTTCGGCGACACGTTAAATAAGATTGCCTGGCCGCCACCGCCGCAGGTGAAAGGCACGGCCATGTTTGAAGTTCGAAATGGCCCGGGTTGGGCAAAGGGCGGATCGCTCGCCGACGTGAGGTCAAATCTCCAAGGTCCGTTGCCAAAAAGCTGGGCGCATTATGAAGGTCTTTATCAACATGGCGATCAGGTGATCTTGAGCTACAAGGTTGGCGACGTGGGCGTCCTGGAATCTCCTGCTTTTGAAAATGGAATTTTCATCCGGACGATCCAATTCACCAAATCTGCGGCTGACCAAATCCTTGTCCTGGCCGATGGGCTGGCGAAAAGCGGATTGATAAAACATCTGATGGAGCCGAAATCCCCGACGACGATTTCAATGCAGGACGGCCGGTCGCTTACGGTGGGCGGAAGCGGGTTGCCGCAAGGCGCGCGGGTAGAATTCACTGACGACGGAAAGCTCGTTCTGTTTTTGCCGAAAATTTCTGCCAACAAACCTTTCCAGGTTTTTCTCTCCAACGATCCAACCGCGATTCCATTCGCTTCACCTCACAACTCGCCGGGTGATCTTTGCGATTTAACCAAAGGCGGCCCGGCGCACTGGAAGGAAACCGTCGTCACCCAAGGCGTCCGCAGTTCAGCCAACGAAGCTTACGTCGTCGATACCATCACTGAGCCGTTGGAAAATCCGTGGAACGCCAAAACTTTTTTTGGCGGGTTCGATTTCTTTCCGGACGGTCGTGCGGCCATTTGCACTTTTCATGGCGATGTCTTCATTGTTTCCGGCATCGACGACTCGCTGGAGAAAATTACCTGGAAACGATTTGCCACCGGGCTCTTTCAGCCACTCGGAGTGAAAGTGGTGGACGGCAAAGTCTATGTTCTCGGACGCGACCAGATCACTCGCCTGCATGATTTGAATAACGACGGCGAAGCGGACTTCTACGAGAATTTCAACAACGACACAGTCGTCACTGCGAATTACCACGAGTTCTGCCTGGATTTGCACACGGATCGCGCGGGCAATTTTTATTTCGCGAAAGGCGCGCCGTGGGAACCCGAAGTGACCTCGCCGCATCAAGGCTGTTTGCTCAAGGTTTCAAAGGACGGGTCCAAGCTGGAGGTCGTGGCAACCGGCTTCCGCGCGCCGAATGGCATGACCATTGGGCCGCGTGACGAGATCACCGTGAGCGACAACCAAGGACATTGGATGCCATCGAGCAAATTGAATTGGATCGAGCAAGGCGGTTTCTACGGGATGACTCCGAGCGCGCAGCGTTCTCTCACGCTCCAGCGTGGCGGCACAAATTTTATGGCCAACCCGAGCGATCCAAAGGCGCGCGTCGAATTCAAATTCAAAGGGTGGGAAGCGGCTTCACCAATTCCAACGGGCTATGGTCAACCGATGGCGTGGCTGCCGCAGAACATGGATAATTCCAGCGGCGGACAGGTCTGGGCACCCGGCAAAAAGTGGGGGCCGTTAAGCGATCATCTCCTGTTCATGAGCTACGGAAAATGCACTTTGTTTGAGGTAATGCCAGAAGTCGTCGATGGGACGCGCCAAGCCTCGATGGTTCAATTGCCGCTCAAATTTAACAGTGGGCTGATGCGCGGTCGCGTCAATCCGCGCGACGGCCAGGTTTATCTCAGCGGCCTGCGCGGTTGGCAAACC
>JBDSIW010000372.1:0-3868 GCA_039917795.1 Verrucomicrobiota bacterium
ATCGGTCGCTTGCTCAGGCCGATGAAAGTTCTGTCCGTTGTCCAGACGTTGGTTTCCACCGGAATTTCTACTCCGTCGGAACGCCTCGCGCGCGTGAGATGATATTGACCGTTGCCGGGATCGGGAACACGCAGATAGACCCAGTCGCCCCGCATGGGCGCGGTTAATGTGACCTGTAGATTTTGCGACGAAAGCGTGCCGCCGATGCTCGCCTGCTCCACGACCTCGACATGGTTGGTGGAACCGTTGCTCTGATAGAGCGTATCTGGATAATCGTGAATGTCCGGTACTTCGTTCACGAGGAAATCCGGTTTGCCGTCCTGCCAAATTCCGCCGGCCTGCACGAGATGATTCATTTCGTGAATGGACACCTGATCGATGAGAGAAAGGCGCGGATTGCCCAGTCCGTCGATGTGTTCAAATTTCGCGGAGTAATCGATAAACAACCCTTGCAGGGTCGAGGTCAAAAGCCAGCGGCCAATGGCGGTGTCGCCCGCATTGATATCGCCGAAATTAGCCGTGAGCGATGGCGTCAGATTGGAAACGCCGCCCGCTTTGAACACCTCTGTTGCAATGATGTTGAAATCGATGAGCAAGCCTTTCTCGTTCTCAATGATTTTGGGTTGCGCGGAGATGATGTGGAAATTCTTGGCCAGTCCGTAACCACGATTCTGTACCATCACCGCCAGACTATAAGGAATGCTCGGCTCGATATTGTCCGTGAACGGATCGTCAGCGAATACGTCCCGCTGGTGGAAATACTGCAAGGTCAGCCGCGGACTGGGCAGCACGGTGATGGGCACATCCGGCAAGGGAACGGTCACTTCCGTTCCGTCCTGTTGATAACGCAAGGTGCCGCTCACTAGGTAGGTAGTCGCTTGCGTCGGCGCCGCATCCACTGTGGGCAAAATCAGCCATTTCGCCGTGCCCTCGCTATTGCCGGGCAGGATACCGCTGCCATCCACGGCAGAAAGCGTATCGAGAATTTCCAGGCGAACTTCGAACAATTCAGCGGACGGTAACCCATTCTCGGAGCGGACCTTGATTTCCACCGATGCATTCTCAAGTCGTGAAGTTCCGTTGTTGTCTATCTCCAACGTTGCCCGGAATGCGTCACGCGTCAGAATCGCGTCCTGATCGATCCGCAATTTGACCCGAGCTCCGCAATCGAGGCAGTTCGTGCTGATCCCAACATTGGGCGCCTGAAAGCTCCCGCCCGATGAACCGCTCTGCGTTCCGCCGCCTCCCACCAACAAAGGAGGGATGCTCGAAGGATCGCTCGGCCGACCACAATCATTACCGGCGTTGATGACCTGGATCGCCTGGGAATAGTCATTGACTCTTGGTCCACAGGGCAATATCCAGGAAACGAGTCCGCTGAATTGGCAAGGAGAGCAATTCGCCCCGGCCAAGCGCCTAATGGTCACGGGAATCGTCAGCGAAGTTTCCGCCGGCAGATCTCCGATGGTTTGAATCAACGATTTCAACTCCCAGCACGGATGCGCTGGAAATTCCAATCGCATTTCGCGGGCCGCCACCAAACCATGATTGGCGATGGTGATGTCAACAACCGATTCCGGAGCGGTCAACGAACCGAGATCGATGAACGCCGGACTCACCGTAATTACCGGCAACGGCACCACCGTTTCAAACGTCGTATCAATCGTGATTTTATACCGGTCTTCAATTTGAATCGGTTCCACCGTCCATGTGTACGTCACGGTTTGGCGGCTGAGAAAGGTTTGCACTTCGTTGGTCATGCCGCCTTTGAGCAATTGCGTGGCGCGAAAGGTCGTGTGTTTGTCCGCCGTGACTTCGATTTCGTAATAATCCTCCATCAGGTTGCCAACGAAAAAATGGCCGTTTGGATCCGTTACACCGCTGGCGATGTTGGCGCGGGTCACGGCATCGCGTACCGTAACGGTTGCGCCCGCGAGATGCGGCGCGCCTTCGGCGTAATAGGTGTATTCATCCACCGCATCCACGAGCAAATCTCCGCGCGCTTCGGAAACCGCGCGGAAATCGAAGGGCACGCTGAGATTCGCGCTGCCATCACTCAACGCCAGGCTGCCGGTGTAGGGGCCAAGTTGAAGATTCTGCGGCGGTGTGAGTAGGAGAGTGACGTGATTGCTTTCTCCCGGCGCGAGACTCGGCATCGGATTCGTGATCGCCAGATGCATCCACGGCACGGCGGGCAGAGAAATCGTCACCGGGCCGCTCGTTTTTCCACCGAGATTTGCCAGGTCAAACTCGACCACGGTCTGTCCACCGACCGCCATCGCGGAGAAAAGGCTGACGGGCGTCGCGACGAGGCGCGGGCGCAACGGCTCAACACTGACGGCGAATGTAATGTTGAGTGTGACGCCTTCCGCGCTCGTGACGCGCAATTGCACTGTGCCGTAAGCATCGACGGTCGTTGCGGTGAGGGAGTAGTTGAGAGGGGTTTGAGTTGAGAGTTGAGAACTTCCGAGAGTAGCGGTGATTTGCAGGTTCGCGGGCTTGCTTACGACTTGCACGGCGAGGCCGGTCAGCGGAATGTCGGCGAGATTTTCGAGGCTGACTGATCCGGTGCGAGTTGTTCCTTCCACGATGGTGAGCGAAACGCTGGCGGGATTCGCTCGCATGCCGAGAAGATCGAAGCTGTCCTGCGCCGGCACAATCTTCACGCCGGGATGCGTGGCAAAGATCGAATAATGCCCGCCCTCGTTCGGGAGTGGCGTGAACGTGGCAGCAAAATTTCCATTCGCATCGGTCGTCGCGCTCAGAATCCGTTCCGTGCCGCGAACAAGGACGTGAACGTTCACCCCTGTCCCG
This sequence comes from Verrucomicrobiota bacterium, assembly GCA_039917795.1. Classification (GTDB taxonomy): domain Bacteria; phylum Verrucomicrobiota; class Verrucomicrobiia; order Limisphaerales; family CANJXF01; genus CANJXF01. Next base: position 2,815 of record JBDSIW010000372.1, read on the forward strand.
GAAACTGGCGCGCCGAGGCTATTGGTTGCGCGGCCATACAGCGGAATCGCCGTTCCCGCCGGCGCAACGTTGGTATCCGTTCGCACCCACGCAGCATAATCCGCTGCCACAGAAATCGGCAGGACGGAAATGGCGGTGTTGTTGTCCTCCAGGATTTCCGCCAGCGCTTGTTCGGCATCCGTTTCGACGACCACCCAGAACTTGCCGACTTCGAGCGGAAGCGCCACCTGCACCGTGTTTTCAAAGAAGCCGCCCACCGGCAAATCGTTGCCGCTGCGAAATTGCGCGACCAGCGTGTCGTCGCCCACCATCGCATCGCGGGAAAGGTAGATCCGCGTCAGGAACGAACCAGTGGCCATGGACACTCCCTGATTCGAAACGCGGTAGGTGATTGGCACATTCTCCTGCGGAATCCCCGAGGTTGGAACCGCAAGACTGTTCACTACCAAATCCGGCAGGTCCGTATCTGACACGACCAAAGTCTCTACGCCTGCCGTAAATCCGGCGGCGCTCGCTGTGATAACGACGGGTTGGTTTCCGTCACTGAACCCATCCGCAAGGCTGGCTGCTGAAAAGGTGGTGGAACTCTCCCCGCTCGGAATAGTGACTGTCGCGGGAACCGTCGCCTCGCTGGTGTCGTCCGACGTGAGCGAAACGACCAGTGCATTCGTCGCGGGCGTATTTCGGGAGAGAACGATGGTCGTGGCTGGGTTCTGTCCTTCCGGAACCAGTTTTTTCGCCGCGACTAATTTCAGTGTCGGCCCGTCGTCATCCAGCACGGTCAATGCATCCGGCGACGCTTCGCCCAACCGTCCCCCCGATCCCGCCGCGAGGGCGTAGGCGCTCAAAATAACGTTCCGGGTGCCATTCACCAGAGTGTCGTTCACGATGCCGACAGGAAAACTTCGCGAGACCTGTCCGGCGGGAATCGTGATCTGCAATGGCAGGTTCACCAGTGCCGGATTGCTGGAAAACGGCTCGATATTCAATGCACCGGCACCGACTGGCGATCTCGTCACCGTCATGGAGGTCGCTTGTGGGCCCGCTCCTTCGC
>JBDSIW010000373.1:0-3843 GCA_039917795.1 Verrucomicrobiota bacterium
TGGATGCATTTTCTGCGCGACAATGGTTTCGCCGGAATTCTGGCCGACGAAATGGGCCTCGGAAAAACCTTGCAGGCACTGGCGTTTTTTAGAACGTGCCGCGAGCGATTCGCTGGCAGATCTGAACCCGCGGGATCTGCCGTAGAGACACCGGCACTTTGCAGCCTGGTCGTCTGTCCCACCAGCCTGGTTTTTAACTGGGTGAACGAAGTGAAAAAGTTCACTCCCGAACTACGCGTCTTCGCGTTGCATGGCGCGGAACGGCATGATCTCTTCGAGAAAATTCCGGGCGCCGATCTGGTTGTCACAAGCTATGCGCTGATCCGGCGCGACGCGGAAAAATATCGCGACCTCGAATTCGATACGGTAGTGCTCGACGAAGCGCAGCACATCAAGAATCGGCAAACGCAAAATGCGCAAGCGGTCAAAGCCATTCGTGCGCAACATCGCCTCGTGCTGACTGGCACACCGCTGGAAAATTCCGTTTTGGATTTATGGTCCATCTTCGACTTTCTCATGCCCGGCTATCTCGGTTCGGCCCAGGATTTTCGCGAACGTTACGAGATCCCGATCTCCCGCGAGAAAAGCGTTGATGTCCAGGCGCGGTTGGCGCGTCGCTTGAAACCTTTTCTATTGCGTCGGCTGAAGCGCGACGTGGCCAAAGATTTGCCGGAAAAACTGGAGCAGGTTTCCTTTTGCGACCTCACCAAAGAACAGGCGGCGGTTTATCAACAAATCCTCGAAGCGACGAGGCGCGAGGTCGGGAAAGCGGTGGATGCACAGGGCTTGCAGAAAAGCCGCATGATCATCCTGACGGCGCTCCTGCGCTTGCGCCAGGTGTGTTGTGATTTGCGCCTGCTGAAACTTGAGGAAAACGATTCCGGCGCGCAGGAACTCACGTCCGATGACTCGGGGAAAATGGAAGTGTTCAGCGAATTGCTCGAAGAAGTTTTGGACGGCGGGCACCGCGTGCTGGTGTTCAGCCAATTCGTTGGGATGTTGACTTTGCTCAAAGAAAAGCTTTCCCGCGAAGGAACCGGGTTTTGTTATCTGGATGGCTCAACCAAGGATCGCGGGGCTGTGGTTACTCAGTTTCAAGCTGATCCTCGCATTCCCGTTTTTCTGATCAGCTTGAAAGCGGGCGGCGTGGGTTTGAACTTAACCGGGGCGGACACCGTCATTCATTTCGATCCCTGGTGGAACCCCGCAGTGGAAGACCAGGCGACTGATCGCGCTCATCGCATCGGGCAGACTCGAGTCGTCACGAGCTACAAACTCATTGCGCGCGGCACGGTGGAAGAAAAAATACTCGCGCTCCAAACCCGCAAGCGAGAAGTGATCAAAGCCACTTTGGCGGGCGAAGAACAACTCGCTGAAACTTTGACCTGGGGCGAAATCCAGGAATTGCTTCAGTAAATCAATCAATTCCACCGACCTTCGCGCCCTGTCTCTTGCACGGCGGACCCTTCAAACGCCGCTGGATCATCTAAATTATTGAGGCTGTAGAACCACACGGCCAACTTCCCCGCCGCGGTCGTAAAAAAAGCCGCCGCCAAAATTTTGTTTTTGCAGAATGACGCCGCGGAACGCATCGGTTTCCCCCTCGGAATGGAGAAATTTTCCGGTGAACAGTCCGGTCGCCGCTTTTACGGTGAGAGCGTCCGCCCTCATTGCGTCCGTGAAAATAAATTTGTTCGCCGTGCTCAAGGTAAGGTCGCGTTCAATCGGGACCTCGAGTCCCCCTTCACTCAAGGTCAGATGCACATTGTTATTCGCGTCCGAAGTCTGAAGCACTCTGCCAGGATGCGCCACATAGCGGCTGCCGATCGCCGAGACAATTCCGGAGAATTCCGGCACGAAGGCATTGTTCGGCCCTGGAACTTCGGGCCCGAGCCAGATCAGTGAACCGGAAAAGTCGCTCTCCGCCAAATCTTCAAACGTCATCCAGCCTGACAAAACGCCTTTGATCGACCCGCCGAGTTTCGCGAATACCGGCCAGCGCCCGCCGACGGTCAGCGCCGCTGCCTGGTGAAACGCCCGTCCATCCGCCGAGACGCCGCTGGCTGAAATGGTTCCTTTGCTCGAAATCACGACCGTGCCCATGCTGAAACCGTGCGGCAACCCGGTGTCGTCCGGGTTGGAGAAAACGAAAGTGTAGCGGCCCGCTTGCGCCGGAGAATTTTCCCGGCCGAAAACCGCCACGCGCTCGAGTTCGATCACCGACGAGTGAGTTCCGTCCGAAACCGTGCCGTGAATGATGCTTGTGGAATCAACCGAGTCCAATTGCAGATCGATAAAGCGCGCGATCGCGTAGCGCGTGTCCGTTACGTCTGGTCCTACAAAATGATAAGCACCGGACTGGTCAAATTGCCCCGTCTTCGCGTAAGCGTGGTGGCCGATTTTATTCACCCCTAGGTTGAATTTCATGCTGAAGGCTCCAGACGACTTCAGAGTAAGAGTCATGAAGCCAAAACTTTCGTCATTGGGGCTGTCGGACTGGAGCAATCCCTGGAAAGTTCCGGCGGCAAACGGGGTTTGCGCGGAGGCGGAGAAAGTGGTCGCGAACAGCACCATCGCGCTGAAAACGAAGAACCAACCGACGAATCGGTAATTTAACTTTGTCATCAATCGCAGTTTGAGGCGGCTAACCAAGTCGCGCAATCAGCGGGAAGATGAAAGTGAACGAGGTTTTCTCCTTAACTTTCGCAGTGGTAAGGATGGAATGTTGGGTTGCATTCCCGATTGATAAGTCATGACAACCAAGTAAGCTCCTTCTCAATTGGAATAAGATTACTTTAATGAAATGCGTCGTAAAAAACTTACTCAGATGGATTTTTGTCGCAGCGGTTTTCGTGGTGCCTGACTCCAGTTTTGCCCAAAAATATTCGGTGGTGGACCTCGGTCCGTTTACGAATTCACTGAGCACGGTCAGCGCGATCAACAACCTCGGCCAGATCGCGGGCGTGCTCAACACCAACGGTGGTTACCGTGCTGTGCTATACGGGGGTTCATGGACGAATCTCGGCACGCTCGGAGGTAGTAGCAGCTTCGCGCAGGGCTTGAACGACGCGCTCCTGGTGGTAGGTCGTTCCCGTTTAACCAACGGCAAGGTGAATCGCGCCTTTCTTTGGACGCCCGGCGGCACGAATGGCGTCGCGACCAATCCGCAAATGAAGGATCTTGGCACGCTCGGCGGCACAGCGGCGGTGGCGGAGGACATCAACACCGCGGGGCAAATTACGGGTTACGCGCAGACGGGTAGTGACGACCATGCGTTTCGTTACAGCGACGGAACGATGACGGACATCGGCAATTTGCTGCCAAGCAATCACAATTCCTACGCTTCTGGAATAAACGACGCGGGCCACATCGTTGGCACGGACTACAACAGCGCGTTTAATAAAGCGACGGCTTTCCTTTACAATGGCAGCACCGCTACCGTTTTGCCATTCCCCGGCTGGACTAACAGTTACGGACAAGCGATTAATAATAACGGCCAGATCGTCGGCTATGTCAGCGATTCGGCGAATACCGTCAACCACGCCTTCCGCTATTCCACCAGCTTTGTGGACTTGGGAACGCTCGGCGGCAATTTCAGCTATGCGTTCTCCATCAACAACAGCGACATCATTGTCGGTGGCTCCTACACAGATGCGAATAATCTCATTTATCACGCGTTTATTTGTATGAACAGTTCGATGATGGATCTGAATACACTACTCGACGCCTCGGGCGCAGGCTGGGTATTGAACGAAGCGCGGGCGATCAACGATGGCGGACAAATCGCTGGGATCGGAATGTTAAACAGTGAAAGGCACGCTTTCCTGCTGACAAAACTGCCCC
>JBDSIW010000374.1:0-2639 GCA_039917795.1 Verrucomicrobiota bacterium
GACAGCAGTGGCGCTGATATCCTCGACGGGACGAATGGCGCGCGCGGCAATCCACCATCCACCGGCGAGCCCGAGCAACAACACGCCGCTGCCGACGGCGGCGAGCGTGAACGCAACCAGTTTGAGCTCGCCAAGTTCGGGCGCGATGAAACGACCGACGAGAATCGTTTCGCCGAGTGGAGTAATGATAAATAATTCGCGGAGCGCTCCGCGCATTCGGGACGGTTGAGGCTCGGGCGGATTTGCTCGTGGTTCCAAGGGAGGATCAGCTCGTTCGTGTGGACTGGCTTTCGGGAAATTGCCAACGTCTTGCGGCGCGTTGGTGGAACGGGCGAGTTCTTCGCCGTCGCGCCGGCGAATAATGTAAAAAAATCCATTTGTGTCGCTGGCGTCGAACAATGCGGCGCGTTCCGGTGGAAGATGGAATTCGAAAGGCCGTCGGGGAAAGTCGTCGGGCGGCGAATTTTGGAAAGGTCGATTGGGGCGCGGACGTCCGGGCGGTGGTTGATCATCGGGTGGCGGATTGGCAATCGGCCTGTCACCGGGTCCTAGATTGCGCGGTGGTTTAAGGGAACCCGCCAAAGCGCTCACGCGACGCTGCAAGCCGTCATCAATGCGGCGCAACAGTCGCCCGCGTTCGAGTTGATAGGCGGTGATACCAAAGCCGAAGAGGACTGCAATGAGAATGACGCCATACCAAAGTTGCAGGCGAAAGCGGATGGATTTGAAAAACATATTCAGCCTTCGATGCAATAGCCGTGGCCGCGACGCGTGGTAATGAAGTCCGCGCCAATTTTTTTTCGGATGTTCGAGACGTGAACATCGAGGAGGTTGGAAAGCGAGCTGTCATCCTCGTCGAATAAATGCTCGTACAGCGTGGTGCGCGTCACGACTTCGCCACGATGCAGCGCGAGGAATTCGAGAAGCGAGTATTCACGGGCGGTCAGCGTGAGCGGATGACTGCGGTGCGAGACGGTGCGGGCCGCGGTATCGATCGTGACGTCGCCGATTTCAATTTGAGAGCGGGTCTGATTAGCGCTGCGGCGAATCAGCGCCCGCAAACGGGCGAGAAGCTCGTCGAGATCAAACGGCTTAACGAGGTAATCGTCCGCGCCGGTGTCGAGGCCGCGAACGCGGTCGCGCGAAGCATCACGCGCCGTGAGCATGAGGACTGGAGTTTTTTTGATTTTTCGCAGGCGTTGCAAAATTTCCCAGCCATCGAGTTTTGGCAACATCACATCGAGGATAATGGCGTCGTATTCCCAACTCGTGGCTTTGTAGAGGCCTTCCTCGCCGTCACCGGAAGTATCAACAGCATAGTCCTCCTCGCGCAGAGCTTTCGCGAGCCCGTTCAGCAGATCGACTTCATCTTCGACGATGAGAATTCTCATGCAGGAAATATTTCGGTTAAATGCGTATCAGATTTTTTCATGAGGCGCGACGCTTGTGCAGCGTTTCAAACCAAACCTTAAGGCGAGGTGAAGAGTGAATTAAGAAGCGAATAACGCCAACCGTTGTCGCCGACGTTGAGCGGCGCAATCCGATGAATGGTCGAAAATCCACCTTCTCACGTCGGCAGCTACGATGAACGCGACTATTTTTAAAATTATTTCTCGCTTCACCTTTCCTTAAGGTTCCCAGGCGTATTCTTTGCGCATGAACTTTCTCCATGTTTTAAAATTCTCCGGGAAAATCCTGGGGAGCGAAGCGTGGGAACGTCTTTTCCGACTGAATTTTTTTTCTGCATCGAGGTGGTGCGGGACAGCCGGAAAGTTGCAGTTAACACAAAGGAACAAAATGAAAAACAAAATGACATGGCTGCTCGCCACGATGGCGATTGGCGTTACGACGACGGTTTTGCTCGCTCAAGATGGTCCACCCCGGCGCGAGGGCGGAAGACCCGGCGGCCCTCCTCCAGTGCCGCCATTGGTGGCCGCGTTGGACTTGAATAAAGACGGAGACATCGACGCGGACGAAATTGCGCAGGCATCTACCTCGCTCAAGAAACTCGACAAAAATGGCGACGGAAAAATTACGCGCGACGAACTGCGCCCGCCCCATCCAGAAGGCGGGCCAGGAGAAGGACGTGGTCCTCGTCCACAAGGTGAGGGCAATCGGCCCCAACCTGGACAGTAAGCAATGCTTGACTTGGAGAGCGCCTTTTCCGAGGCGCTCTTCGGTCGGCCCAACCAGGGCAGGCAAATCGTAATGCTGCTTGCCAAATACTGAACTCCGTTAAAACCCCGTCAATTTCCTCTTGGGTGGTTCGTTCATGCACGTGTTCCGAAACAGGGTTACGCCTATCAGTTTTTTGCGCGATCCAATCTACGTCGCTATTTCTGTCGCGGGGCGAGCAAAGCAGGACAAGTTGTGTAGTTAGCAAAGCAGGACTTTTCGCGGTCTTCGGCGCCCGTCTTTGAGGCGGGCGAGCGTAGCGAAGCCCGACGAAAAGACGGGCGCGGAAGACCGGCTTGCGCGTATCCTCCCGGCCTTTGAAAAATACCAACAACTCATTCATCGTCACGCGCCGTCCTTCATCCGCCATGTGCTGGAACGCTTCGGCCAACACACTTTGGATGCCTCCCAAGCGGGCGCTCAACTGGGACTCTCCCGCAGCCGGCTCTACGCTTTGGCCACCG
>JBDSIW010000375.1:0-3602 GCA_039917795.1 Verrucomicrobiota bacterium
TCAAAGCGCCTTTTGAAATAGTTGTCACTACCAACAGCGGCTACCCGCTCGATTTGAATTTGTATCAAGGCGTCAAAGGCATGAGTGCCGGCGCACGAATTCTTTCGGAAAACGGTTTATTAATTCTGGCTTGCGAATGTCGCGAAGGCGTTCCTGCGAACAGTCCGCTCGATAAACTCCTCCGCAGCGCCTCCAGCCCCGAAGAAATTTTGACCATGCTTTCCACGCCCGGTTTTGTTCGACCCGAACAATGGCAGGCGCAAATTCAGGCGCTCATCCAACGCCGCGCCGAAGTATTGCTCTACAGTTCTTTACCGGACGAAATTGTTCGCACGGCTTTTCTCACGCCTTGTCACGACATCGGAAAAGCCGTTCAGGAAAGATTGCAGAAACTAGGACCAGAAGCGCGCGTCGCCGTTCTTCCGCAAGGGCCACTGACGATTCCGTATTTGGCCTAGAACAATTCCCAAAAGTAATTTTCGAAAGAGATTCCGAAAAGACGATGGGCTGGCGGAGTCCTTTCCTCTCCCCTTGGAAAGGGGAGAGGATCAAGGTGAGGGGTTTCATTGCAAATCCAGCGTGTGTGAAATTTTAAAAAGCCTCCTCACCTTGATCCTCTCCTCCGCTCCGTGAAGGAGAGGAAAAAATCAGTCCCATCGTCTTTTCGGAACTTTCTCTTGGCAAACAGGCTAATTCACCACGCAACGGAAACCCGTGTGCGACAATCCCGTGTCCGGCGAAGTTTTCATGCGCGCGCTCGGCCGATAGCCCGTGCAATAAAGTTCGCTGCAAAGATAGGAACCGCCGCGCGTCACACGTTTGGCCACGCCGGGTTCGTTCGGATCAAAACTATCGCTCGGGCCGCGCGGATTCTCTTTCGAGTTCCGCTCGTAAGTACCAGGCCGATACCAATCCGCGCACCACTCCCAGACATTTCCCGCCATGTCGTAGAGGCCAAACTTGTTGGGCGGAAATATGGCGACTGGCGAGGTTGCCTTAAATCCGTCCGCCAAAAGGTTTTCGTTGGGAAATTTTCCCTGCCAGATATTCGCCATCCATTTGTTATTTGGAATTTTTTCCTTACCCCAGGAAAACGGCTGGCGATCCAATCCACCGCGCGAGGCGTATTCCCATTCCGCTTCGGTTGGCAAGCGCTTGCCTGACCACTCGCAATAGGCCATGGCGTCGTCCCAACAGACCTGCGCCACTGGATGCTTCTCCATTCCTCGAATGGTGGAAGCTGGACCCTGGGGATGACGCCAATTCGCACCGGGGACGTAACTCCACCACGCGAAATGATCGTCGAGCGAAACCTCGCCCGGAGACGGTGTGAAAACGATGGAGCCCGCCACCAGGTTCTCGGCTGGCACGCCAGGAAAATCCTTCGGCTCCGGTTTGCGCTCCGCCACGGTGACGTAATGAGTCGCGCGAATAAATTTCTCGAACTCCTCATTCGTCACTTCTGTTTTATCCATCCAAAATCCGCCGAGCTCGACTTCATGAACCGGCTTCTCGTCCGTCTGCCCATCCTCGGCCCCCATCCAGAATTTTCCGGCCGGAATCCACACCATGTTGTTGGTGTCGGGCGGCATGGGAACTTCGTGCCCGAGCGCGCCGGGTTTATCGAATTTCCTCGCCGCATCCTTTTTCGCAACCTTCATCGCCACTCCTGACCCCAGAGCGATCCCGACGAGCACGAACGCGACCAGGGCGATTATTTTTCCTGTCGAAATTCTGCGGACCTCTGGTGCGTTCTTCGTCATGGAAGTAACCTGTCAAAATACTGGCCGGGAACAATGGGCGCTTGCCGTCTGCAAAGCGGAACCTCCTGTTGCTGCGGGAAACTCTTTGGGCGGAAATTCATCGGCTATTTCCCGGCGATCGTCTTGATGATTTTCAAATCGTCGAATTGAATGGGTGTCCCGGCGTAGGGGCTTCCCCAGATCGACGCGCGGCCCGCGATGGGCTTGGTTTTCTCCAGGAAAACGATCTGCGCTTTACCGGGCTCACTCGAACCCTCCAGCCAGGCTTTTCCCTCAACCCTCCATTCCGTGTCGCTGACTTTTGTAACCTGCAACTGCAATTTCATCCATGCCCCAATCTTCTCCTCCAGGGCGGCAGTCGCGGCGATCTCATCCCCTTTGAAGAGCTCCAACGCTTTTTTTGCGGGGGAAACCTGCAGCCGATAGCCGCTGACGCCATTCAGCCCCAGTGCGTAAGTCGGGAAGCGGCGTCCCTTCGTCGAGCCCCGCATTTTCGCCGAAACGGAAATGTCGCTCTCCGAAGTCGGTCCGAAAAGAAACCCAAAAGTCTCGAGGGGCGCGCCGGGCAGTTCAATGAATTTATTGGTTTGCTCCTGCTTCACCGCAAATCCACCGTCCAGAACAAGGAACTCCGTCGGGACCTTGTCGAGTTCAGCTTTCTCAAAATTATTTTCGTAAACGATCTGGTCCCCGGCGGGGGATGACTTGTCCTCGGCGACTGCCGTCAGCCCGGAAAGAACAAAAACCAATGTCCAATAAATTTTTTGCTTCATATCGTAACTGCTTTGTCGTTCTGCTTCTTAATTATTTCGTAACGCCTCCATCAATTCGCCGCGCAAGGCCAGCGATGTCGCAGCCCACGTCCAAATCATTCCGCTTCCCAGCACCGCTCCAAGAGTTAACGCGAGCGAAAGATACGGCAAATCTCCGCGCGGCGAAAGCAGCGCGGGCAACACCGCGAACAACGCCGCAAAAATCCCCAGGCCGACACCGAGCCACAGCAGCGCCGCGTGCTCGCTCAAAATCATCCACCGCAAATTTGTTTTGCGAAAGCCGATTGCCCGCAACACTGCCAGTTCGCTGCGCCGCTCCAGCACGTTGCGCAGGACCACGATTCCCATTCCCGCGCTGCCGAGCAGGAGCCCCAATCCGCCCAGGATTTGAAATGTGTTTAGATAGGTATTTTGCACCGCGTTAAATTCCGCCAGCCGCTTTTCTGTCGGCGTCAATTCCAAACCTGCGTCACGCAAGGCTCGCGAGAGCGTGGCGCTGACGGATTCAACTTTGTCTGACGGTGCATCGATCAAAAACATTCGATAGCCGCTCGCTGAAGGAAACCGTTTCACGAACTCGCTTTCGTCAATGATCAAGCTCCCCTGCAAAATCGAGTTCGCCACCGCGCCGACAATTCGCACGTTGAATTTGTTCCCCCGCTCGTCGGTATAGGGAATCACGTCGCCAACTTTTTTATGAAGCGCCCACTGAATCGAAGCCGCGTCGCCGATGGCGGGAATTGCCGTGTCGATCATTGACGGCGTTTGAATTGAACGAACAACGCCAACTTCCGAATGCACAACCGGATCAATCAACATCCAGGAATTCTTAGGAGAAATGTCCCTTAGAACTTTGCCAAAGGTGAAAGCATTTCTCGACGAAAGCAGTTCCGGTTTTACTCCGAGAAGCCGCGGAGTCTGTGCGCGATTGAGATTCAAACAACTCGCGTCATCGCCGTCGCGAACTCGGAATGGGACGATTTGCACGTCGGCCAAATCCTTTTCATCCAAACCAAAAAAATTCCGTCCCTCAATCTTGTTCAAATCCTGAACGACTGGCAAAGTG
>JBDSIW010000376.1:0-3781 GCA_039917795.1 Verrucomicrobiota bacterium
TGTCGGCCTTAATAGAATTCTTTTTCTTTTATAAATCTACTTATTATTAAGGGGTGTGAATAATTGAAACAACTTTCAGTGTCAAGGTCGTGACAGGGACTTAGGCCGGTCAGAGCAATCCGGATAACCGGGACGAGGAAAACCCGGATCGCCTAGGTCCTGGACTTATCGAAAATCGGCACAAGTTATTAACCGGAAGTTAGTCAGCAGTCAGCGCTTTCGAGCGAGGTTAATCACATGGGGCAGGATTTCTTTAACGGTAGAAAGTTCGTCAGCGGTGGAGTCGCGACCGAGCGAAAAACGAACCAAAGAATTAGCCGGGCCTGATTCCACCCCGAGCGCGAGCATGACGTGGGAAGGTTCGAGCGATCCAGCGGAGCAGGCTGAGCCGCTCGAAGCGCAAATTCCCTCCATATCGAGTCCAGCCAGCAAGGCGATGCTGTCCGCACCTGAAACCGTGAAGGCCACGGTGTTGGTCAGGCGAGCAGTTCGAGAGCCGCGAAAGGAGACGCCATCGAGGGAATCAATGAGCCTAATCAAGTCGGAGGACAGAGCCGACATTTTTTCAGCGGGGAAAACGGGCTTTTTAAAAAAGCGTTCCACTGCTTCGGTCAACCCGATGATGGCAGGGAGATTCTCGGTGCCGGCGCGACGCTCGTTTTCATGGCCGCCGCCGAAAATAATTGGGTCCGGCAGGAGCGGTGACCGGATAAACAACGCGCCTGCTCCTTTTGGCCCGTGAAATTTATGGGAGCAGACTGAAACCAGATCGGCGTTGAATTGGTGGATGCTCTCAAAGGGCTGTTTTCCAAACCACTGGACGGCGTCCGAGTGGAAAACCACACCGTGGGAGCGGCAGATTTCGCCCAGAGCGGCAATCGGTTGAATTGTCCCGGTTTCATTATTGGCCGCCATGAGCGAAGCAAAAATAGTATCGGGACGGATGGCACTATTGAGAGTTTCCGGATCAATCAGACCGTCGCTGGAAACGGGCAAATAAGTAACTTCAAAACCTTCCTTCCGCTCCAGGTATTGAAAGCAATGAAGAACGGCATGGTGTTCGATTTGCGACGTGATGAGATGACGGCCTTTGTGCAGGAGCAAATGCGCGGAACCAAAGATCGCGAGATTATTACTTTCCGTCCCGCCACTGGTGAAAATAATTTCGCTAGGCTTGCTGCGAAAAACGGAGGCGACGCGATCACGCGCGTCATCGAGCAGCGACCTCGCTCTTTGGCCGATGTGATGAACGCTCGACGGATTTCCCCAGATTTCAACGAAGAACGGAAGCATCGCCGCCTTGACCGCGGGGTCGAGGGGAGTGGTGGCGTTGTAATCGAAGTAAATGGTCTTCACGGAGCGGAAACCGGCGCCGAAAACCGATCTTCAGAGAATGGATCAGCGGTGTTGGAGTAACCGCGCACTTCCCAAAATCCCAGGATGTCGCGGTCGAGAAAGGTAATCTCGCGAATGAACTTGGCGCCTTTCCAGGAGTAACGCTTCGGCAGGATCACGCGAGCCGGGCCACCGTGCTCGCGGGAAAGGGGTTTGCCATTCCAGGAGTGAGCGATCAATACATCGTCATCCATGCAGGTATTGAGCGGATTATTGGTTGAGTAGCCGTCGTAACTTTTGAAGAAAACATGGGAAGCTGCGGCTTTGGGTTTCACCAACTCAGCGATCGTGAAGAAAGCGACGCCCTCAAACTCCATGTCGAACTGGCTCCAGGTTGTGACGCAGTGGAAATCGCTGCGATCCTTGAACTGAGGCAAAGCCATGAATTGCTCCCAGTTCAGCGAGACAGGATTTTCGACCTGGCCGTGAATTTTTAACTCCCATTTGTCGAGTGGAATCTCCGGGCGAATCCCGAGATCAAGAACCGGAAAGTTATGAACCTGCCTCTGGCCAGGAGGCAGCCGGTTTTCCGATTGCACCGCTGGCTTTTCCTTGCCCGCCCTCTTGCGCGCCCAACGTTCTTTGGCTGCGATGTAGGAATCTTTCATTTCGGAGTAGCAAGGTGAGTGCAAACCAAATCGCTCTTAGGATCCAATTCCCAGCGACTCGCCACTTGTTCAAGCTCATGATTCAAACTCCATTTATCCGCGAGTGGTTCTCCAACGTGACCAGGATTAGCCCCTTTCAATTCCATGCAACCTTTGTTGTTGCCGATTTCAGAAATGAATTCGCATTCCTCCTCGGACAGTTTTATTTCCGGCATCGAAGCGAGTTCGTCCACTTTATTTTCAATCGGTTTGCCGGAGGTTTCCTGGATCAAGGTTGGAATCACACTTTTAACGGCCGGGTGTGACAGATTCCAGAGGCAGGCGAGTTGAAGCATAGTGACATTGTGCTTCTCAGCAATGGAGCGAAACTTTTCCAGCTTTTCATTCCCCGCCTCGACCCAACCCGCAGGCCGAAACGCGCGATGATCGTGCTGCCCGAATTGGTGGCCAGGCTTCACGTCATCGTGAAAAATACCGCCGTAATCCACCACGCGGGTAATGAGTTTAACTTCGTGTTTCTCCGCCGTAGGCAAAACTAGACTGCCGGGCCACGGCTCGAGGGGATTCAAAATGATCATGGCCCAATCCAGCAGCGGACCGAAGCGCTCGAAGTTCAAAATTAGATCGAGTGTAAAACCATTCGCCGGACCAGGGGCAATGCCCAGCCGATCGGTCAATTTGGCCTCCTTGAGTTTGTCCAGGCCGCTCCAGACTCGGTCGCTGGTGTAGCCGGTAGAATCGGGATTGTGGAGCAACAGCAAATCGAATTTGTCCACGCCGCAGCGCGCGAGCGATTTTTCCGTCGCCATGCGCAGGTACTCGGCGAATTGATTGGGCGGTCGAAGCTGCGAATTGGTGAAGCGGGGAAAACCTTTTGAGCCTTCGCGTTTGCCGAGATAAAAATCGTGACCGACAGCACCGACCAAGCAATACGAATCGCGGGGCAGGCCTTTCAAAGCGCGGCCGATCAGTTCGTCGGCGCCGCCGCTGCCGTAAACATCCGCCGTCATGAAGGTGCGAATCCCGCGGCGATAAGCATGCTGGACGACTTCAATCCAACGCTCATCGGAAAGGGGTTCGCCGTAATTCATGAACCGACCGCCGTTCCATGTTCCAAATGCTGTGCGAGTTAAATCCATAAAATCATTTTGCGTAGCCGCCGCTCGAGAGCGCTCGCGCACGGGGCGCGGCTACGAACATCTGGATAATCTAAGCAAAGCAAACCAATCCGCAAAAGGAGTTTTTGGCCGCAAAACTAATTCAGGCTTGTTTGGCCGGAGGATTTGCCTAAAACGTCCGAACACAATTTATGAAACAATTACGAGTAGGACTCATCGGTTACGGCTTCATGGGCCGCACGCACTCCAACGCTTTCACGCAGGTCAAAAATTTCTTCGACCTCGAATATCAGCCGGTTCTCAAAGCCATTTGTGCGCGCGACGAAAAAAACGCCAAAGCGTTCGCCAAAAAATGGGGCTACGAATCCATCGAAACCGATTGGCGCAAGTTGATTGCTCGCGATGACATCGACGTGATCGACATCGCTGCGCCGAACAATGTCCACGCGGAAATCTGCATCGCCGCTGCCAAAGCAGGCAAAATGATTCTGTGCGAAAAACCGCTCGCGATGAATGGCCCTGAAGCCGAGAAAATCGTCGCCGCCGTTGCGAAAGCCAAAGTGCCGAACATGGTTTGGTATAATTATCGCCGCGTTCCCGCCGTTACACTCGCCAAGCAACTCATCGACGAAGGTCGCCTTGGAAAAATTTTCCATTACC
>JBDSIW010000377.1:0-2768 GCA_039917795.1 Verrucomicrobiota bacterium
TTATTCCCGCTCTGTTTTTGAAAAACAGCTTCCGTTGGGCCTTTGATTGAGTTCGGTGCGCCGAGCCAAATGCGCGCGGCGGACGGCGTTTGCGGCCTTCGGCTTGCGTCCGAATCCGATATTTTCGAATCAGGCGGCGCGCCCGTGGCGACAACCAATTCCTGCAACTCCGCATTCTCCCGAACATCCGCGGGCGCGTCTCCCTCGAAAACGATGGGGCCGGAATATTTTTTCCCGCTCTTTTCCGCGCGCTCCAGCACTTTGTCGAGGTAACTGTCGCGCACCTGGTCGGAAAGCCACACCGCCTGGAATGGGCTGTTTCCTAGAATATTCCCGGCGGCATCGTTGTAAATTCCTTCGCCCGGGCGCGATAGCAGGCGTGGCGCGGGATTGTTGTCGTCCATGATCAAATAGGCGTCGGCTTCATTGCATTGCAGCGCGATGCGAATCACCATCTGGCCAATCGTCGTGCGCGCCATCGTGTAAGCGCCGCCCAGGGTTTGCGAACCGAGAATCACATGAATGCCAAAGGCGCGACCCTGCCGGACAATTCGATCCAGCAACACCGACGCTCCCTGAGAAACTTTGTCGTCCTCGGTGAAGTATTCCTGAAACTCGTCGATCATCAGGAGCGAACGCGGCATCGGTTCTGTGCCGCCAGCGCGTTTGTAACCTGCGAGATCCTGCACCCCAAGCTTGCGAAACATGTCTCCGCGGCGTTTTAGTTCATCATCGACCCTTTGCAGGACGCTCAGCCCAAATTCGCGATCGCTCTCAATGGCCACGACCCGCGCGTGCGGCAATTTTTTCTCGGCGTAACATTTGAACTCCACACCTTTCTTGAAATCGATCAGGTAGAACTCCACCTGTTCCGGGCTGGCCCAGAGCGCAAGGTTCGTGATGATCACATGAAATAAAGTCGATTTTCCGGAGCCGGTTTTCCCTGCGAGCAACGCGTGTTGCTTCGTGCCCTTTCCAATCGCCAGATATTGCAGCTTGGTCGCGCCCGTGCGGCCAATCGGCACGCGCAACTCGCTCGTGGTTTCCTCGCTCCAGATTTGCGCTTCCGGAGGCGCGACGTGTGCAAACGGAACTTCGACGCGGTTCGAATCGCGATTGCTCTGCCCAACTTTGTGAATGAATTCCGTGACGATTTCGGCGGCCGGCGGCGCATCGAGTCGAAGATGGGTTCCTGGAAAATTTTTTCCAGCCAGCGTGAAGCGATTTCCTTTGCAGACCAGATTCACACTGCTCTTGCGCAGTTCGTCCGGAAGAAAATCGGCGGGCTGCGGCTGGTTCTGGTTCCAGTGGATCAACGTGTAAACTCCGCAGCGCTCGCCGCTGTTCGCAATGTTGAGGAGCCGTCGGGCCGCGGTGTCCGAAAAGTTCGATGGAAAATCCGCCACGACCAGGAAATGATATTTTTCGGCGATGTTTCCGGCCTGCTGGTTATATTCGGCGATCGTCTCATATTCGTTGCGCAAATACATCTGGATCACTTTCTCCATGTGCTGTGTGAGTTCGGAAAGTTTTTCCTCGATCTGGCCCGGCTGTGTCCAAATGTGGCTGTTGATCAAATGCTCCGCGTAATCCGCCAGGTGCATGGTGCCGGAAAAATTCTGGCCGAGGCCGACCGGGTCAATAACCGTGAAACTGAGCCGGCCCGGTGCGCAAACCGAAAGCAATCTCAGGATCACGTTGTTCAGCGCTGCCAATGCCTCGTCGCGTCCCGATTCCCTGGTCTCGATCAGGAACGAACCTTCGTCCGGATATTCCAGCAGGAGTGGTAGAAAAAATTGCGCCGGGCCGGGCAGGGCAAGGCGCTCGTCTTTCGGGAGGGCGACCGCCAATTGTTGGAGATCCACCTCCAGTTTTCCGAACCGCGCAAAGTGTTCAAATCGCTCCGGCGCTTTCCACTCGGACCACCAGGCAGTTTCTTCCGGGAAGAATTTTTTCGCGGTCTGCTGAAGGTCGTCGATGTTTCCATAAAGCGGTTCGATTTTTCCGCGCCATTCCGTTTGCAGCAAATCCATTTTCGATTGGAACTCCGAGGCGAGCCGCTCTTCCTTTTCGGCGACGGCTTGTTCGAGAGCTTTCGCTTGCCCGTCGGATTCGCCTCGAAGAAGGGCAAGCGAAGAAGCCTGTTCACTTTCCAATCGTTGAAGCTTTCGGGCGTGAAGATTTTCATTCCGGGAAAGTGCGTGCGCGTGTTTTGCTTCAATTTGTTTCGGCAGGTTGGCGCGGAATTCCGCCGCTTCCGTCAAGGTGCGACCCCACTCCTGTTCGATCCACTGCTTGCGTTCTTTCAGCTCGTTTTCGATGCGCTCGTTTTCGCGGGCGCGGCGCGAATCGGATTTTGCGGCACAGAGATCATCGAGTTGCCGTGCCCGCGCTATCCCTCGCGCAATGCTCTCGGCCAGCGGTGTGGAGCGTTGCGCAAAAATTTTGGGCAACGTGATGCTGCCGAATTCCGCGATCTCCCTTTCCGCTTTGGTTAAAAATTCGCGCAGTTCGGCGACCAATGAATATTCGTCCCGCGCGTGGTCGGATTCACGCGGCTCCTCTGGACGAGTGAGCAACCCGGCGAATTTTCCGAAGCGGCCAAACGCCTTACGCGCTTTTTGTTCCAGCGCAACAATCCAATCATGCTCGCCCGCCAGCGTTTGCCGGAACTCGACAAATTTTTTCTCCGCGTTGACGAGGCTGGTTTCCTGATTGCGTTGCGCCTGCAACGTCTCGGTCTGCAACTTGTGCTTTCGGAAACCTTC
>JBDSIW010000378.1:0-7008 GCA_039917795.1 Verrucomicrobiota bacterium
ATTGAAGGTACGCCTCTTCCAATTCGATTGCTGTTTCGTTGTTGTCATCCAGCTTCAGAACGATGTTCGCGAAGCCTTTGAAGTAAGGATCCACTGCGCCATCGAGGGCAATTTCCGCGTTGCGCAAAGAGAAGCCGCGCTTTTGTGGATCGTGGTCGCCGAGTTGCAGTTGTGCCGAGGGATCGGCCGCGGTGGACCAGCCTGCATCCATCAGCGTGTCGAAGCTGATGTTCATGTAAGCGGAACCGGCGCGAGCAATGGTCAATGGCTGCGAAGCGGACCAAGGCTTGAGCAAGGCCGAATCAGATTTCGATTTGCCTGGAGTGACCGGCGCATCCTTTGCAAGATCCGCCGTCAGTTCTTCCTCCAGCTTTTTCTGTTCCTCGGTTTTTGGAAACGACACGGATGCGGGTGTTTGAGACTTTGTGAACTCGTCGAGCTTCTTCGTTAACGCCTCGATTTGCTGCTGTTGTGCGCGACTGACCTTGTCGAAGTTTTCCTGCATCTGCTGCAATTGCTTTTTCAATTGCCCCACCTCATTTGCTTCTTGGGCCTGAAGCGAAATTGCGAGCAGACAAAAGGCAGAAGACCAACCCATTTTCCTAATAATTTTCATGTTCTTTCTCCTGGAAAACCGCATGGAACCTCGCGCAACGCTGCGCTTAAAATAAATCGGAACAAATTCGCTTAAACGAGAGGAGAAAGAAGGACAGGTGGAGCGCGGGAGGCGGAGTATCGGTAGGTGTGACCGGAAAAATGGGTGGAATCCGCTACACCCGAAAGCGAGATCAAACCGAAGTCAGATTTGATGTCGATGACGATTAGGTCGCTGGCGATGACATGCTGTTGTTCAAAGATCGTGATCGCGCATTGATGGGCCGGTTGCGCGGCGTCTTTGTGCCACTGCTCGTGAAGCGAATGGTCTGCCGCCAATAACAAGGAGAAAAAAAGAACCGGAATCAGCAGGAAGGGCGGAATCCATTTGCCGCACCGCGCCAAAGAAATGGTTATTCGTTCCAGTTGCAAGCGAGACGAGTTTTATTGGCCCGATTGGTTTAATCAAGCTTGCATTTGAACGCCTGTAGGTAATTCATCAAATTGCCGATTGACGGAGTGAAGCGGGGTAGAGGATTTTGTCCGCCGTGAAAATTCAGCGAGCGCTTATCTCCGTTTTCGATAAAACCGGTTTGCTTCCCTTCGCACAGATTTTGCGGGAGGCCGGTGTGGAAATTATCTCGACCGGCGGAACCGCCAAGGCATTGCGCGAGCAAGGGATTACCGTGAGCGACCTCAGCGCCTACACGGGATTTCCCGAAATGCTCGACGGCCGGGTGAAAACATTGCATCCGAAAATTCACGGCGGGTTGCTCTACGTTCGCGGAAATTCCGAACACGAGGCCGCCGCGCGAAAGCACGAAATCAAACCGATTGACCTGGTCGTGGTGAACCTTTACCCGTTCGAGCAAACGGTCGCGAAACCGGGCGTGACGCTGAACGAGGCGATCGAGAATATTGATATCGGCGGCCCATCCATGTTGCGGGGCGCTGCAAAGAATCACGAGAGTGTCACGGTGATCATTGACCCGCTCGACTATGCGGCCGTCGGTGAACAAATTAATGCGGAAGGAAACACCACACCTGAATTGCGGCAGAGATTGGCCGGAAAAGTTTTTGCCCGCACTGCCGCCTACGACGGCGCCATCGCCCGTTTCCTGGAAAACAGGTTTGGCGAAACCGTGGGAAACTCCGGTCCGTTGCCCAAAACACTCGGAATATCAGTCGAGCAAACCCAGACTCTTCGCTACGGCGAAAATCCACATCAACAAGCGGCGCTTTATGGCGACTTCCAAAAATATTTTCAGCAACTGCACGGAAAAGAACTTTCCTATAACAACATCCTTGATCTCACGGCAGCGGCGGCGTTGATCGGAGATTTCGCAGGCGAGTCGCCGACGCTCGCGATTCTCAAGCACACCAATCCCTGCGGCGTCGGGCGCGGGCGCACTCTGCGTGAGGCATGGGATCGAGCGTATGCCACGGACAAGCAGGCGCCATTCGGCGGGATTATCGCCGTCAACCAGTCTCTCGATCTCTCTTGTGCCGAGGCAATTTCCGAGATTTTCAGCGAAGTGATTATCGCGCCTGATTTTTCTCTCGACGCCTTGGCACTGTTGCAGAAAAAGAAAAATCTGCGCTTGATCAAACTATTGAAAAATCCGTCTCAATCCGGAGACATCGATGTTCGAAGCGTGACGGCGAATTCATTCCTCGTTCAGGAACGCGACCTGAAAACAATTTCCACCAGCGAGCTGAAGATCGTGACCAAACGGAAGCCAACCGAATCCGAACTGGAGGCGATGATGTTCGGATGGCGGGTGGTGAAGCATGTGAAATCCAACGCGATTGTTTATGCCTCGAACCTTTCCACTTTGGGCATCGGCGCTGGTCAGATGAGCCGAGTAGATTCCAGCCGGATCGCAGTTTGGAAAGCGGGTGAAGCGGGCTCGCGCCTGCGCGGCAGTGTCGTTTGTAGCGACGCGTTTTTTCCGTTCGCCGATGGTTTGATCGCTGCCGCAGAAGCCGGGGCTACCGCCGCCATTCAGCCCGGCGGTTCCGTGCGGGACGCGGAGGTCATTGCCGCAGCGGATGAACGCAAAATGACGATGGCCTTCACGGGGGTTCGCCATTTTCGCCACTAGCCCGGCAGCCGGTAAATCAACAACATCTCGCTCACGCATAAGGCGACGAATCCAATCCAGGTCAGCCATTCCCGAATCGCCAAACTTTTTTGCATTGTCGGGGTGAACCCAAAGAGAATCCTGGCCAGGCCCATCTCGATCACATCCCCATTGCGCAAAACTGTTTGCTGAACCGTTTTTCCATCGATGGTCACAAAGGTTTGAGCTTCTGCCGAGAGCAGGAATTCCTGTGTGCCGCTCAAATTGATTTGAAAATGTTCATCCCACACTCCGGGTTCATCAAGACAGAGTCCACATCTCGTATCGCGTCCCACGGAAAAAGGAAAATGGCGGGCCACCCATTCGGTGCCCGCCTTTTTTCCATAGAGAACTTTTAGCTGAATCATCAGAGGCGCCGCTGCGGGACGTGGATGGAATCGCCCGGGTAAACCGGCAAATCCAGCTTCGGATTTTCCAGCGCCTTAATGCAATTCACAATGTAGCTTTTCCCGTTTGCGCGAGTCAGTCGAACTTTTTTGCGATTGGCAAAATCGGTGAAGTCGCCGGCCGATTGGATCGCCTTGATCACCGTTGTCGGCCCGACATAAGGTTTGCGATCCGGTGCCTTGACCTGACCTCCGACGGAATAAGATCGGTCAGGAACCTGCACGGTAACATTCATGTCCCGGTAATATTTGCTGTAGGCTTTTTGCAACTCGGTTTGCAACTCGCCGCTGGTTTTTCCGGCGGCCCGGACCGATCCGATCTGGACCAAGGTGATGGTCCCATCTTGTTTAATCTGTTCCTCGTGAGGGGGAATTTGAGTTGTGCTCCCGTTGGAGAAAATCACGCGAACCGTTTCCCCGACTCTCAATTCAATCGATGGAGGATCTTCTACAGGCCCTGGGCCCGTACCACCCGTTCGACAGCTTGTCGCCAAAATGCCGACAATCGCTAAAGCACAAGCCACGAGCCCAAACCTAAACCAATTGCTTAATTTCATGTTCCTCATCGAATGCAAACCTGTTGAAACGGACGATTAAACTTTTGTGACTTCAGACTTTTTCTTGCCTTTGTCCTCTTTGACAACCGACTCGTCATCCTGTTTGGAATATTCATAATATCCACTGTAATAATAATAATTCTCGTCCTGGCTCATATTGATGTTGTTCAAGACGATTCCCAGGAGGTTGCCGCCGACTTTTTGCACCATTTGCTTGGCACGAAGCGTCATGGGCTGAGGGTAACGACGATATTGAATCACTTGCAAAACCATGTCCATTTCGCTGGCGAGAATGGAGGCGTCGCTGACTCCGAGCAGCGGCGGCGAATCAAAGAAAACGAAATCGTAACGACGTTTGAGTTCCAATATGAGCTCCTTCATCTTGGCCGAACTCAAAATTCCCATCGAACTGCTGGGCAGTTTGCCGCTCGGCAGAAAATCCAAGGTAAGCAGGTGAGTGGTTTGAATCACTTCTTCGAGCGAGTTCTGCTTCAACAAATAATTGGTCAATCCGATGTTGTTCGAAACTTTCAAGACTTTGTGAATGCTCGGGCGTCGAAGATCGGAATCCACAATGAGACAACGACTGCCGTTTTGCGCAAAAATCGTGGCGAGATTGATCAGCGTGGTCGATTTCCCCTCGCCTGCACCGCCGCTCAATACGGAGAGCGTGTTCAACTTGTCATCTTTTCGAGAAAAGAGAACGTTCGTCCGGAGTACCCGGTAGGCCTCGGCGTGAGGGGTGTCCGGCCCTTCCTCCAAAAGGACTCCCACATTCTGTGGAATCACCCCCAACACCGGGGCCTGCAGTGCGCGCTCCACGTCGTCAATCGTCTTGACGCTGGTATCCAGATATTCAATGAAGAAGGCGAGCCCAATTCCCACCAGCAATCCCACCACGACTCCCAACCCCATATTGAGGGCTTTGTTGGGTTTAACGGGTCTCGGATTGATGACAGCGGGGTCGGTCACGATCACACTGGATGAGACAGGAAGCGCGGTTTCAATTGTCTCTGCCGCAATCTTCAAAGTGAGCGCATCCTTCACGCGCAAGAGATTTTCCAAGTCACGTTTGGCGTCGAAGTACGAACGGTTTTTCTTTGCATCAGCGATCGCTCTGCCTTTCGCAGTATTTACGTCTCGTTCGCTTGCCTCCATGATTTCCTTGGCCCGGTCTGAGTTGCTCTTTAATCCGAGAAGGATGCCGTCGATTTTTTCATCCAGTTGGGCCTTAACCTTCGCCACGATCACTTCCGCTTTTTTGACTTCCGGATGCTCAGGGGTTAATTCCTGCAAACGCGCGGTTAATTCCTGTTCGCCTTTTGCCAATTGCTCTTCAAGCGAAGAAAGAAGCGGATCATACGGATACGAAGTGACGAGAGATTTCCTCAATTCATCGCGACTCTTCTTGTTGATACTTTCGAACAAAGATTGATCCCGCAAATATTCTGAGGCTGCTTTGACTCGGAGTTGCTCAAGGCTTCGCAAAGTTTCATCGTACAAAGTTGAATTGTTATAAAGTGAATTCTCCACATCGGCGATTTCATTTGTTCGCCGTAACTCGTTAACGTATTCTTTCGCTTTTTGGGCTTCACCTTCCTTCTGCTTAAATTCCTCCCGAAGTGCGGCAACGCCCGATTCCCGGACCGCGATGCGCTGATTGAGACGATTTGTCCGATATACATCGGCAATGGTATTGGCGAGCAAGGCCGCTTCTTCCTTGTCCTCGCTGTAAACCCAAATTTCAATCAAACTGGTATTTCGGGTTTGGCGAACATTGATTTGCCCTTTGAGAATCAGATAAGTTTCTTCAGTTTTTAACTTTCCCTGGGTGCCGAAACGCGCCCATCTCTCATTCAAATTCAGGGTCTTGATGACTTGATTCAAAACGGAAGAGGACTGAATGACCTCGAACTCGGTTTGAATCCAGTAGAGATCATAGGGACTGTAGTTGGGTTTATTTTCGATCCCGGTTACATCGGAATTATCCTTCTCGACTTTGATTCGAGCCATGCTTGCGTAGGTTTTCGGAAGCCAATAAGTGACGGCAAGGGTCGTTAAAACCACGAGGATAAAAACCAATAAAATCACCGTTTTCCGAAGACGGATAATTCTCCAATAGTCCAGAAAATGCAGCTTTAACTCCGGGACTTCAGGTGATTTTGTGTCCATATATCAAAAAAGAAAGAGGCTGACAATGTGCAGCCTCTCGTCGGAATATCAAATTTATAATCTTAGTAAGTTGCGCGGATCCCGATGTAAACCCGATTGCGAGTGTATTCTCGCCCCTCAACATCCGAAGTTAAATAATCGAAATTATATCCGACTTCAGCCAGCAAATGGGGGTTGATGGTGTATGCGAGGTTAACTCCACCGAGGAAAAAATATTCAACATCGCCGTCTGCGGTTCCTCCGTAAAACGTACCGCGTTGACCTTGCAAAAGCAGGCTGCCGATCAGTTTTGGTGTAATCCGGTGATTGACAGACGCATAAACTGCCGTCGTTTCCTGATCTGCGGTCACATCGTCAGACGATTTTACTGTGGCAACGTCCGTGCGAGTTCGAGAATGCGTCACACCCGCCTGGATGTAGCTCCCTTGATTATATTTATACGTCAGGCTGGCATCCGCGTAGGGGCTGACCGTCGTATTATCTTGATTATAGTAGTCCGTATATTGAGCCCCAACTCGGATGGAACCATTGAATCGCTCATTAAATCGGTGATCAACCCCGCCAAAAAGATAATGTGAACGGCTGTTGCGAATATCGGCGGAAATTTCGTTCCCTGTAAGTTCATCAGTCCCAATGGCCTCATCGCTCGTGAAATCGACTATTCCGTACTGATATCCAAGAATCGCATCAGTTTCCGGCACAATTTGCCAGCGCAAGTTTACGGAAGCCAAATGCTCAATTCGGTCAAGCAATCCTGAACGACTCGCCAACCCAGGAACCACGTCACCCGCGTCTTGCTGGTAATCGTAAAATGTATTCGCGTAGCCCAACTCCAATTTGAAAAGCTCGGTCAATTGTGCGCCAAAGTTAATGGAACCCAGGTTCCGAATGTTGTTCCCTTCCGTGCGGAGCGGGACAGGTGTCGCACCACCGGAGGCGGCAATTACCTCGGGCTCTTGCGCAATCACAAAAGAATCGCTCAACTCAAGCTTGTATCGCTCTGAAAATGCATGATCCAATCGGCCATCAAATTTGTGGGTTTGATCGTAATCCTTACCGCGAATTCCGTCATGGCTGCGGTCTTCGTAGTATTTCAGGGAATATTCGTAGCTAAGCCCAATAAAAGTTTGGTCCAAGGGAAGATTTAACGAAGCC
>JBDSIW010000379.1:0-3296 GCA_039917795.1 Verrucomicrobiota bacterium
CGCTTCCGCCGGAATTTGTGACGATCACCGAATAGCCGCCGGAATTCGTAAGTTGCACATTCGCCAGAATATAATTCGTTGTGGTCGCCCCGGAAATATTCGTCGCGTTGAACTGCCATTGATATGAAATGGGCAGCGATCCGCTGGCGGCCACGGAAAAATTCACGGTCGAACCTGAAGAGACGCTTTGGGTTTGCGGTTGGGAGGTGATGGAAGGCGCGGTCACGGCATCGGCGATGTTCAAAACCACCACCACGCTGGTCAGCGAACCGCTCGTGTCACCCACCACCGTGTCGTAATTCCCGAAGTCGCCCGTCTGAATGTTCGTGATCGAAAAGGAGTTTGAGTTGGCACCCGAAATATTCACGCCATTGAAACGCCATTGGTAAGCAAGCGGCGGAGTTCCTTGCGCCGTGACGTTGAAGCTGGCGCTCGACCCGGTGGAATTGGTGACGCTCTGCGGTTGGGACGTGATGGCAAGGCGGGGCCGGAAAATGTGAAGCTTTAATCCCGCCGCGTAACCAAAATTGGGATTCAGGAAGCGGATGCGGTTAATCCGCCGCGAATCATTATAGCCCGCGGGTTGCCAGGTTGCCCCGCCATCGATCGTGTGCAGAAAGTTATTTGCCAATGGTGCGGTGTTTCCATCGCCTCCCATCCAACCTTCGCTGGCGTTCACGAAGCCGATTCCCTGCGTGTAAAACGATGTGAGCCCTATGGAACCCAGCGCGATGCTGTTCAAAGTCCACGTTGTGCCGCCATCCACGGTCTTGTAGAAAAGCACAGTCCCGTTCCAGATGGGATTTTTCTGCAATGTGACGTAACCAATGTCCGGCGTGGGCCAGGACATTTTCCAGAAATAGCAGGTGGCAATGTTGGTCGTCACCAGAATGGAGGACCAAGTCGCGCCGCCATCCGTCGTCTTGGCGATACAGCCGTTGTAAAAGCCCGAGGCGAAAGAATTGGTATCCATGCCCACGACAAATCCGTTTGTCGCGTCTTTGAAATAAACATCCATGATGCCGTTCATCACCCCTTGCGCCGTCAGGTTGACCACCGTCCAGTTGGTCCCGGCATCCTCCGATTTCACGAAATAAGCCGGACCCCGCACGCGGCCACCTCCGTAAATGTGCTGGGCATCCATGACATGAAAGGCGCAAAAACCTTTCATACCTGTCTCAGATAATCCGGGAAAAACGCTCCAGGTTTCCCCGCCATCGCTGGTTTGATACAAAACGTTTGTGTCGGTCACTGTGGTATCGTAGGAGCCAACTCCCAGATTTCCGGCGAACCCACGTTGCGCCGAGACAAAACCAATCGAGCGAAAATGCGCTCCTGTTTTCGTGAATTTGAGCACCCAGGTTTTTCCGCCGTCCGTTGTCTTAAAGATCTGCCCGGTTCCACCCGCCGCCGCCCATCCGTTGGTCTCATCCAGGAAATGAATATCGTCGTTCCGTGAGGTGCTCCCGGGATAATTGGCTGATTGCGTCCACACTGGCGTTTGCGAAAAGGCGCGCGTCGCAAGCAAGATGACCAGAAAGCCGATAAGAGAAAATCGCTTTGCATCCATACGTTTATGCAGCAGAAACCGGTTGAGCCTGCCAGCTCTTAAAACCGAATTCACGGACAAAACTTTCTGCGGGTGCCTGAATGCGAACACGCCGCCGCTCGAAAGGATCGGCGAACGAAAGCGCCACCGCGCGCAACCCGATTGGAAATTGCAGGGTAGCCTGCCTTCGCGGCTCCAGCGTTTTCATCGGCGTGCCATAAAGCGGATCGCCCAGAACCGGGTGGCCGGATTCCGCGAGGTGAACCCGGATCTGGTGGGTCCGCCCGCTGATCGGATGCGCCTCGACGAGGGTTTTCTGCTCACGGCTTTCGACGACCTTGAAAAAAGTCTCGGCCTCTTTGCCGTTGCGCGCATCCACTTTCATTTTTCCAATCTCACCGGGATCAGGCGCGAGGCTGAGTGCGCAATTCCACTCCGCGCTCTTCGGGATGCCTTCCACCGCGGCCAGATAGGTCTTCTCCATTTTGCGCGACTCGAACAGTTCGCCGTAGGTTTTCACCGCGCCAACACTTTTGCCGAACAGCAAAATTCCTGTCGTGTCGGCGTCAAGGCGGTGGACGTGATGAAGGTATTTGAGATTCCGGGAGCGCGCCCAAAAACTTCCCGCGGCAATGGACGAGGCGACAGCGGCCTGTAGGTTGCGATTGGTTCGCTGCCAGGAAAAAGGAACCAGCATCCAATGCGGCGGTTTGTCGATTGCGATGACGGATCGGTCTTCATACAAAATGGGAATCCGCTCCGCCAGTTTGCCCTCGCCCAACTCGATGTAATCTGTTTTCGCCACGCGCGCGCCAATCTACGCATTTATTGCACCGCCGCCAAACTGTTCCTTCTATTCAATCAGCCCCTTCTTGCGCAGGAGCGCCTCCATGACTTTGTCCATTTGAAATTCTGCCAGGGGCTTGGTCACTTCATCCAAATGGGCGAGCGCCGCCTTCAATTTCACCGGGTCACCAATTTTTGTTTTGGGATCCGCGCCCGCCAGCACCTCTTCTGTCGCACTCAACGCCGTTTCCAATTGCTTCCGGTAATTTTCGTCCAGTTCGGCCGCAAATTCTCCCATCGCTTTCCGGGTCGCTGGCAAATCCGTGCTGGCCTTGACCTTCGCTTCAATCCATTGGCGCGCTTTCAAATCGTCGAAGGCGTACTCGACCGATTCCTCCACCATCTTCTGGACTTCAGCGTCATCCACATCCACGGCGGACTTCATTTGCATCACCGCTTGCTTGCCGGTTTTGATGTCGCGGGCGAGCACGTGAAGGATTCCGTTCGCATCAATTTCAAACTGCACGCCGACCCTCGGAACACTTTTCGGCGCGCGTTCGAATTCGAGCGTGAATCGGCCGAGGCTCCAGTTGTCCTTTGCCCGCTCGCGTTCGCCCTGCAAAACGTGGATCAACATGTTCGGCTGGTTGTCCACTGCGGTCGTGAACATCTCGCCCGCCTTGATCGGGATGGTCGAGTTGCGAGGGATAATTACGTTCATCAATCCGCCAAATGTTTCGATGCCGAGCGAGAGGGGCGTCACATCGAGCAGCAAAACATTTTTGAATCCGCCACTGAGAATTTCCGCCTGGATGGCCGCGCCCAGCGCGACTGCTTCGTCGGGATTCTGCGACGTGTTGAGCTGCGGCCCCTTGGTTTTGTGATAATCCGCCCCGAGGCGAATCTCGCCGCGTTGTTCCTCGAATTCCGCGCAGCCAAAAATTTCCGAAACCATTTGCCG
>JBDSIW010000380.1:0-3046 GCA_039917795.1 Verrucomicrobiota bacterium
TTGGTTGTGAATTCAAAATGGAAGAGGCCGGAAATTTTTCCAACCAGGAGCGCAAGGGAAACCAGAAGTCCGCCGACGACTGGTGCGGGAATATTGAAGCGCGAGAGCCAATTGATTTTGCGGACGAGAAATTCTCCCAGCAAAAGGACAGGAATCGCCAGCAGCAGAAAAATCCACGCAGAGAAAATCATTTCATGATTTGCGCGCACGCCCGGTTTCTGGGAAATCGCCCGCGCCCGCCAACGCTACGATTGATGGCACTTTTTATTGTCAAATGTCAAACCGTTCATTATTCAACTCCCTCCAGTTTTTCGGAGAGTCGCAGAACCATGAAAATCAAAATCGCACAGTTTGGACTTGGCCCCATCGGCATCGAAACGCTCAAACTCGCCGCGACAAAACCGTGGGCGGAAATTGTGGGAGGCATCGATATCGATCCCGCAAAAATCGGGAGATCCCTTTCTCAAATCACCGGCATCAAGGGCCTTGAATCCACGCGAATTCATTCTTCCTTCGACGAACTGCTCCGCGACGTGAAGCCCGACGCCGTGCTGCACACCTCGGTTTCGCGGATGAAGCAGGCGTTCCCGCAACTCGAACCGATCGTGCGCGCGGGCGTGAATGTCGTTTCGTCCTGCGAAGAATTGCTATTCCCCCAATTGAAAGAACCTGCCCTGGCCCGGCAACTCGACGAACTCTGCCGAAAGCATCAGGCGCGCGTCCTCGGCACAGGCGTCAATCCTGGATACGTCATGGACACGCTGGCCGTTTGTTTGACCGGTGTTTGCCGCAACGTGGAGCGCATTGAGATCGAGCGCGTCGTCAACGCGTCGCTCCGCCGGTTGCCGCTCCAGAAAAAAATCGGCAGCGGGCTGGAGCCGGACGAATTCAGAAAATTATTTCGCGAAAACAAAATGGGGCATGTCGGCCTGGTGGAATCGCTCGCCCTGGTGGCCCATTGCTTGAACTGGAAAATTGGCGAGATAAAAGAAACGTGCGAACCGATGATCGCCGCGAGCGACATCAAAACGGAATTTCTAGAGGTAAAAAAAGGACTGACCTGTGGCATTCATCATCGCGCTGAGGCCGCCACAAATGGACAAATCAATCTCACGCTTGATTTGAAGATGTATCTCGAAGCGGAAAATCCGAGGGACGCCGTGAAGATTTTCGGCGACCCGCCGATTGATGCAGTCTTGCAAGGAGGCGTTCACGGAGATCGCGCGACCGTGGCGGCACTGGTGAACGCAGTGCCGACTTTGTTGAAGGCCAATCCCGGTTTGCTTCTGATGACGGACATCGCAGTGCCGCGGGTAAGTTGATCCAGTTTTCTGCCGTCGTCCTATTTGGAGACGGACAGGCGAATCTAAGCTTCTAGCCATGGGGGATTGGGCGCATCTTGACGTTGCGACGAACGAAGCGCCGACCTGCGGTCGGCTTTGCGCTCCATAAACCAGCACGGGGAGCGAACCCACCAGCCGCTTGAATGAATGGGCCGCAAAGCCGGTTGCAAACCGGCGCTCCGTAGCAAACGTCAAGATGCGCACCGGGGGTTGACCGCTTCAAATCTTCCTTCCCTTTTCAAGTTCTCATTTTTACAGTCTCCGGCCGGATTAAAACCAAAACAATTGCATGAACACTGACGCCCAACTTCTTTCTGGAATCGCCAACCAGCTTCGCATCCATTCCATTGCCGCGACGACTGCGGCTGGCAGTGGCCATCCCACTTCCTGTTGTTCGGCGGCCGATCTTGTCGCCGCACTTTTTTTCGGGCAGATCCGTTATGACCCGAAGAATCCGCATTACGCCAATAACGATCGCTTTATCCTTTCCAAAGGCCACGCTGCGCCGTTGCTCTACGCGGCGTGGGCGGAAAATGGTGTTGTGCCGATTAGCGAACTTACGAAACTCCGCGAACTCGGCAACGACCTCGAAGGCCATCCCACGCCGCGCCTTCCGTTCGTCGATGTCGCCAGCGGTTCGCTCGGGCAAGGACTCAGCGTGGGAGTCGGCATGGCCTTGAACGCGCGCCTCGATAAATTTGATTACCTGACCTACGTCCTGATGGGCGACGGGGAGTGCGCCGAAGGCAGCGTATGGGAAGCCGCCTCGCTCGCCGGAACCTACAAGTTGAATAATCTCGTCGCGATTGTGGACGTCAACCGCCTCGGCCAAAGCCAGGAAACCGCCTTCGGACATCACACTGAAGTTTATGAGAAGCGTTTCCAGGCATTCGGCTGGCGCACGGAAATCGTGGACGGACATGACATGGAGGAAATCCTCGAAGTCCTCGCCGCTGCGGGGCTCGGAAATCAACCGCTCGTCATCATCGCCAAAACACTCAAGGGCCAGGGAATTTCCTTCGCTGCTGACAAAGACGCGTGGCACGGCAAATCGCTTTCCAAGGAAGAAGCCGAGCGCGCCATCGCCGAGTTGCAACCCAAAGCCCAATCCGGACTCGGCGTGGAAATTCCGAAACCAACGCAAGTCACGGAGCCGAATTACCAGCCGCCCGCGAGCTATCCGGCGATCAATTACAAACTCGGCGATAAAATCGCCACGCGCGAAGCTTATGGCGCGGCCCTGGTTCGTCTGGGCGAAGCGGATGGCCGCATCGTGGCGATGGACGGCGACACGAAGAACTCGACTTACTCGGAGAAGTTTTACAAAAAATTCCCGGACCGGTTTACCGAGTGTTTCATCGCCGAGCAAAACATGGTCGGCGTTGCGATTGGATTTGCCGCGTTGAAAAAAATTCCCTTCGCCTCGACCTTCGCCGCCTTTTTCTCCCGCGCGCACGACCAGATTCGCATGGGCGCGATTTCCCTCGCGAACATCAAGCTCGTTGGCTCACACGTCGGCGTGAGCATTGGTGAAGATGGCGGGTCGCAAATGGCGCTGGAAGATCTCGGCATGATGCGCGCGTTGCCCGGCAGCGTCGTGTTTTATCCGAGCGACGCGGTTTGCGCGGAAAAATGTCTCGAACAAATGGTGGAGCACAAAGGCATTTCGTATCTGCGCACGTCACGTCCGAAAACGCCGGTCA
>JBDSIW010000381.1:0-2903 GCA_039917795.1 Verrucomicrobiota bacterium
ACGGGGGCGATCCGAACTGGGGCCGAATCATTGATGCAATTGGCTACAGCGCCTCAAAGATTGTCGAAGAAAAGGTGGACATCGGTTACAGCGCGCCGGGTTCCAAAAAAATTGTCTGGAGTCTGAAACGCGGCCAGCCGACGAATGCGAGTTTCAAGAAACTTTGCACCGCCGTCGCGTCGAAGGAATTCGATTTGCATATCCATCTGAATCTCGGCAAAGCGAGCGCATTGATGTACGCCGCTGATTTGACCGAAGAATACGTCGAGTTCAACAAAGGGGACGTGACTGATCCGACCACCTTGGGCGGTTGACATTTCCGAGCTCGTGATACAAACGTATCACCATGAAAACCGCGACCATCCGCGACCTGCGAAATGACTTCGCCCGGCTTTCCAAGTGGCTGGAGAAGGGCGAAACCATTGAGATAATGAAGCGTGGCAAGCATGTGGCCGACCTCGTGCCCAAAACCGGCGGCAAGCGCACTACCTTGCTTGGTTGCACACCCAGCCCTTATCCCATCCCTTCGGACATTGATGATCCGGTGGATGCAGATTGGGAGGCGATGAAGTGACGTATCTGCTCGACAGTAGCGTCTGGATAATGAGTGCGCTGCGCGAACAGGTGTTGCCGACCGACATTCAAAAAATCGTTGGTGACGCCGACGAGACGTTTGGATT
The DNA here is from genome assembly GCA_039917795.1 of Verrucomicrobiota bacterium. Lineage (GTDB taxonomy): Bacteria > Verrucomicrobiota > Verrucomicrobiia > Limisphaerales > CANJXF01 > CANJXF01. The sequence continues at coordinate 681 of JBDSIW010000381.1, forward strand.
GAGCATCTTCAGCCTGTGGGAAGCAGCCAAAAAAAATCAGCAGGGAAAACTTCCGTTGCCGATGGAGTTAACCGCGTGGTTAAAAGCCGCCGTGCCGCAAAACGTCCACTTGTTGCCGTTGACCGCCGACATCATCGTCGAGTCCACTCGTCTGCCGGAATTTCCGGTCAACGATCCTGCCGATCAACTTATCGTCGCCACCGCGCGCATCCACAAACTCACGCTGTTGACCACCGACACCAAACTAAAAGGCTATCGCCATGCGCGGATTCATTACTTCAAGCCGGTTTTAGAAAAAGGAAAACGATGAGCGTGCCAAAGAAATTCGATTTGCACATCAGTCTGAATCTCGGCAAAGCGAGCGCTTTGATGTACGCCGCTGATTTGACTGAGGAATATGTTGAGTTCAACAAAGGCGACGTGACTGATCCGACGAGCCTCGGGGGGCTAATTTTTAGCCACAGATAAAAACAAGTAAACACAGAGCCCAAAATCGTAGACCAATCAAAAAAATTATGATTGTCAAATGCCCCTGCCAACACTGCGACGCTGGAATTGAATTTGATGCGGAGGAATTCACAGATGAAAATAGCGTCGTGCCGTGTCCGCATTGCGGATTGGAAACAAAACTATTTGTTAATGAGAATTTTTATAGTGAAAGTTCAGCCTCGTTTGTTGACGACAAACCAAAATCTCTGCTAGAGCCAAGGGCTGTCTTCAAGGCTTACTCGGAGGCCAACGAGCCTAAAGGAGAGTCTGAATTAAAAGAATTAGTGGGTTTTTTAAAAAACCATGAAACAAGCGTAAAAGTTCGTTCGTTCAAAGATGAGTTAGAACTGGCTGGTGATAAAATAATTATTCGCAGACGTGGTTTGGGAAATGCGCTGGCTGCTGGACTCAATGGCGAACGAATGATTCTCATTTCATCTCTTACCGCCATCCAATTGAAACTTGGCGGCTGGTTGTCACCCGGCTACATCCTATTTTCCTACGCGGGAAGCAAACCATTCGCAGGCGGTATTTTCGCAGCTACGGAAGACCCTGACGCATTTATTTTCGAGCAAGCCCTGAACGATCAAGTTACTGATTTCAAGGTGAAGGTTGAAAAGATTATGCGTGAATCCAAACAAGCACCTACCGCCTCAAATTCATCAGGGACATTGACAGATGAACTTCGCAAGCTCGCAGAATTTAAGCAGCAAGGGATTTTGTCACAGGAAGAATTCGATGCCGCGAAGAAAAAACTTTTGGCCTAGAATTTATGAAACGCGACATGGAATTGATTCGGTTGCTCCTTCTGGAGCAGGAGCAGGGCGAAGCACCGGCAGAGTTGTCAGCGTATTCGGAGGAAGACGCTCTTTATAATTACGCGTTGATGGTTGATGCCGAATTGATTGTCGCAAATCTTATCCCAGAGACTGGAGTTCCAGTATCCGTAGCGGTTCATCGCCTCACTTGGGCAGGTCACGATTTTCTTGATGCTTCGCGCGACAGTAAGATTTGGAAAATGGCAAAGGAGCAAATTCTCAAACCGGGAGCGTCTTGGACTTTTTCTCTTTTGGTTGAATGGCTGAAGCAAGAAGCTCACAAGCGAGTTTTCGGACTTCCTCCCAGCCGTTAGTTTAATCTGTGTTTATCGGTGGCTAAGTTTTTTAATTAAATGCAAGACCTCATCTCCAAAGCCGCGACGCTGCTTGAAGCGTTGCCTTATATTCAGAAATTCAGCGGCGAAGTTTTTGTGGTGAAGTACGGAGGAAGCTTCATGGATTCGCCTGACTCGTCGATTCGCAATGGCGTGGCGCGCGACATCGTTTTCCTCGAAGCGGTGGAAATTAATCCGGTGGTGGTTCACGGTGGCGGGAAGGCCATTACTCGCGCGATGGAAGCCGCCGGATTGAAAGCCAGCTTCATTCAGGGACAGCGGGTCACCGATGAAGCCGCCGCCAAAATCGTGGACGAAGTTCTTTCCCGCGAAATCAATCCGGATGTCGTGGCCACAATCAATTCCTTGGGCGGCGCGGCGCGGGGTTTTGCCGGGCCTGACATCTTTAAGTGCCGAAAGATTTTTGTGAAAAGTCCGGGAGGTGAAGCGCTCGACATCGGTTACGTCGGCGAAGTCATCGAAGTAAACACGGTGCCACTGCTCGAATGCATCGCGCGGGGAATTACGCCGGTGATCAGTCCCACTGCGCGGGGTGAAGATGGGAAAATTTACAATTGCAA
>JBDSIW010000382.1:0-6290 GCA_039917795.1 Verrucomicrobiota bacterium
CTTGCGCGGTGGAGCCGGCGTTGTTCACTCCAACGAAGAGGTCAAGCTTCCCGTCGGAATTTCCATCAATGCCTATGAACGCGAAGCCCGAGAAACCGGGAGGATTTTTGTCCTCGGCGAGGCGCAGTCGAAAGGCGATCTGCCCGTCAGTCAGCGTCGGCGTTCCGCCATTGTAAAATCGGGTGTAGAACGAAGGGATGGTGCTGCTGCCGACAATGTCGCCTTCCTTGGAACCGCCCTGCTGGTCAGATGCTGGGTCGGGCGTGACCGGGCTGTTGGGCGGATAAAGCAATGGCGACCAATTGGTGGTCGAGCTGTTCGGGAGAATTTGTCCGAATGCGGCAATCGAAATAAAAGCAGTGACGACGGTGAGGGCAAGTTTTCGGTGAAGGCTCGCATCGGTTCTCGAAATCATGGGCGGATAGTTTCTCAGGGAAAACCCTACCGCAAGGCAAATTTCGATAAATAAAATTGCCGTCTTCGCTCAACCCCGCGATTTGATCCCCGGATCAGCATGCGACGGATAAGGCGTGTCACTCCACGCGCGCCGGGTGCATCCTTGCAACGAACGCCACGCATGGAGTGGCGCGTCTTGCTCTCAAGCGCGGAACTTCAAAGGCGAACGGGGCAAATTTCCTTCCGGTGCTTTTACAAATGGAGATCGCTGACGTAGGGTCGTTCTGCATGCGTTTTAACGTTTCCAGCCAGGTGAGCTACACAGTGAGCGGCCCGAGCACTTTAATTTTAAATGTCCACGCCTTGCGGAACGGCGTGCAAATGATCAATGAAGAGTCGTTCCTCGTGGAGCCCAAAGTGAGTTGCGAAGAGTTTGTTTTGGACCAGGGACAGAATCGCTTCGTGCGCATCGAAACAGGTTCAGTCAAGGAACTCAAAATAACCTACCGCGCCACCGTGGACACGCGGGTGAACCTGATCCCGATGGCGAAGTTAAGGGCGATGGCGGTCAGCAAGCTCGACCGCAATGTGATCCCCTTCATTTACCCGAGTCGTTATTGTCAATCAGACAAGCTGGGTCGCCTCGCATACAATAAATTCGGCAAGATCGATCATCCCTTCGAGAAAGCGACCGCGATCACCGAGTGGATTTACAAAAACGTCCAGTACTTGAGCGGCAGCACCAACTGGCAAACCTCGGCTTACGACACGGTGACCGAGCGCGCGGGAGTCTGCCGCGATTTTGCCCATCTGGGCATCGCCCTTTGCCGCGCGCTGAATATTCCCGCGCGGTATTTCACCGGCTACGCGCACCAATTGCAGCCGCCGGATTTTCACGCTTGTTTCGAAGCCCACGTGGGCGGTGCCTGGTTGATTTTCGATCCCACCAAACTGGTTCCGTTGAATGGGCTGGTGCGAATCGCCACGGGCCGCGACGCCGCGGACGCCGCCGTCGCCACCATCTTTGGCCCGACGAGTGCGAAAGCCGTCCAGGTTTCCTGCGAGCCGGCGGAACCGGGCTTCAAACCAATTACTCAAAATCAGCTCGGCAAGAACGGAATTTGCCTCGACGCGCCCTGATCGTATTTTCCATGTCCACCCTGCGCATCATTCACGAAACTCTTTACGAATATCATCGCCCCATGCGGTTTGGTCCGCACCGGCTCGTCTTGCGCCCGCGCGAAGGCCACGATCTGCAGGTGGAACGCATGGTCCTGACCATTGAGCCGGCTTACTCGATCGAGTGGAGCAGGGATGTCTTCGGGAATTCCGTGGCGTCGGTGGAGTTTCCCGAGGAAGCCGCCCAGTTGCGAATCGTCAGCGAGGTGGATATCCGCCGCGGTGAAATGCCTCGACTCGCCGAACGCAGCGATTCGTTTGTTTCCTATCCGGTCATTTACAATGAATTGGAGGCGACCGTCGCGGCGGCTTACGGCGTTTCCGTTTATGCGGATGAAGCAAGCGCCGTCAAAGATTGGGCGGTGGCGGCTATTGCTTCTGCTGATTCAAGCAACGCCGTGGCCATCGTTACCGCGTTGAACGAAGCGGTGAAACAGCAGATCAGTTACAACCGACGCGAGGAAAAAGGGGTGCAGCGTCCGCTGGAAACACTCGAGCTCGGAACCGGTTCGTGCCGCGACATGGCGACGTTGCTCATGGAAGGCTGCCGCGCGCTGGGCATCGCTGCGCGTTTCAGCAGCGGTTACCTCGATTGCGCTGCGTCGCTCGCAGGTCGCGCCTCCACTCACGCGTGGGCGGAAGCTTATCTCGCAGGCTGCGGCTGGACCGGGTTCGATCCCACCCTCGGAGAGCAAACCAGCCGCAAGCATATCGCTATTGGTGTGAGCAATCATCCCCGCGGCGTGATGCCGATCTCAGGGCGTTTCTACGGCACGGGTGCCGACTACATTGGGATGAAGGTGGCGGTGAAATTTGAAACCGAAAAAATTTCAGACGCCACTACGCGTTGATTCGACCGGGATACCGGCCTCTGATGAATTTGTATGCAGCGGGTAAGATCGCCATTCCGTGCGCGCCGTTGACAAAGGTCGCACCCGACGCGCACGAAGTGGCGATCCCCACTTTAAAAGTGTGTCCTGCCGATGATCGCCCATTCGCTAAAGAAATCGCGATTCTGAACCAATCCCCGGTGATATTTATCGTCAGCAGCGGACCCGGCGCACTGAGGATCAAACTTCCGTTCCAATAATTTGCTGCCAATGAATTCGCAGCCGTGCCCTAAACTTCGCGCGGGATCGGCGAATTGCCGAAGCCTGAAAGAATCTCGAAATCCGGTAGGCCGAAAAGTCAGAGCCTTGTTACCTCGCGCCTACTTTTCAAGCAGGGTCTCCGGTAAATTACGGCTGAGTCGCCCGATAAAATTGCGCACCGGAATTTGTCGAAGGCAAATCTGAAAACTGGGTCGTTCCAAACGAATTGGTCACGGTGACGAACGTGGCCCAATCCACCAGGTTGCTCGATTTTTGCAGGGAATAACTTTCGCCCAACGCGCCGTTCAGCGTGAATTGAAAGCCTTCCAGTTTCACCGTGGCGGGTGTGGACTGCACCGCCAGACGAGGACTCTTGCTGAAATTGGCGGTGATGTTCCGGCTTTGGCTCATGGTCACCAGCAGAGAGCTGGTTGTCCCACTTGCGTCGCCCGTCCAGCCCAGGAAAGTCTGCCCGGAATCCGGCGTCGCTGTGAGCGTGACGATTTGCCCGCTCGAATAACTATTGGCCCGCGGGCTGGCACTCACACCGCCAAAACCTTCGGCGGACAGCGTTAGGGCAAACTGGCCTGCGCCCAAAGTTGAAAACAGCGAAGAAACCGTCGGATTCGGAGTGATAATGACAAAATCCAGCGGGTTCGTGTTCCCGCTCGCGGCATTTCCCCAGACGCCGAAAAAGCTGCCCGCATCAGGAACCGCTGTCAGTCGGACCACTGACCCGAACGGATAAAGTCCACTGGCAGGATTCAGAACGACTGCGCCGTTGCCCGCCACGGTCGTATTCAAGCCGGTTCCGAAAACCGCGCGAACCGACTTGTTTCTCGTCAGGGTAACCGTCGTCATCGGATTGGTTCCGCTGGCGTCGCCGAGCCATTGCAAAAAGGTCCAGCCATTGGAAGGATTAGCCGTCACATTAACCACCGTGTTGCCCAGGAACGGTCCGACGCCGCCAATCGCGACACTGCCGCCGCCCGCCGTGACTCCCGTCAAGGTGTAAGTCGGAATGATCGTGATATTGACCGGGTCCGATTCACCCGATTGTAAAAAGTCAGCGCTGTAAACAATGGCGCGAAGTGTGGCGCTCCGGTCCAGCGCGAAGGGTCCGGTGTAAGATATGGATGTAAAGGAAGGAGTCGATCCATCGAGCGTGTAAAAAATCATTCCGTTTGCGAAACTGCTTTGGAACGAGATCTGGGCCGAGCCGACGAAACTGGATTGTGAATTGGATAGCGTTTGTCCATTGCCGAGAGGAAAGAGATAACGCACTCGCACAACGGCAACGTCGCTGGTAACCGAACCCGATTGATTGGTAACGACCACCCTATAATTGCCACTTTGGGCGGGCTGGGCATTCGACAAAACAAGTGACGCGTTGGTCGCGCCGACGATGTTCGTTCCATTGATTTGCCAGTAGTAAATTAAAGGCTGACTGCCAATGGCCGCAACGGCGAGGGTCACAGTAGTTCCCGCCACAACCGTTCGACTTTGGGGTTGAGTTGTAATTGTGGGAAATGGTGAATTGATATTCTGAAGCAGAGACAGAACGTTGCCGTAGCTGGTGGCGGCAACCACATCGGGCCGTCCGTCACCATCCAGGTCGCCGACCGCGACCCCGCCCGGATTCAACGCAGTGGCGAAATCAACCCGTGGCGCAAACGAACCTGCCACCAACGTGCCATTCGTGCTTCTGTTTCGAAACACCGCAACCGCGTTGGCATATTCACTGACGGCGACCAGGTCCGATTTGGAATCACCATCAATGTCCACCACGAGAACCTCGTGGGTCGAGCCCCCTGTCGCCAAATCAAACCTCGCGGCCAGCGAATTTGTTGTAATCACACCGACGGTGCTGATGTTTCGAAAGACAGAAACGCTGCCGCCGCTGTAGGCCGCCACCGCGATATCCAGTTTGCCATCACCATCGAGATCACCCATCGACACGCTGCTATAAGGGCGAGCCGGGGTTGCGAAATCCACTTTCGCGGCAAAGGTTATTGTCGCGTTGCCAGCGAGCGTGGTATTCCGGAAAAGCGAGAGACTGTTGCCAGTGTCATTCGACAACGCCACGTCCGGTTTGCCATCGCCGTCGATATCTCCCACGGCCAAACCGCCGGGTCGCCCGGTGCCGGGGAAATCAACTTTTGCCGCAAACGAATCGGCCGTAATGCTCCCAACCGTTGCCGTGTTACGCAAGACAGTTAACGTATTCGGGGCAGAAACTGCGATTGCCAAATCAAGTTTGCCGTCGGCATTCAAGTCCACGAGCGCCAGTTGAAGCGGATTAATTCCCGTTGTAAAATCCACTTTCGCAGCCAGCGAATTCGTCGTAAAAACCCCTGGCGTGCTCGTATTCCTAAAAACGGAAACGGTTGACCCGCCGTTATTCGCAACTGCGATGTCTCTCTTTCCATCTCCATCGATGTCGCCAATGGCAACCTGCCGCGGTGTTGTTCCCACGGCGAAAGTAACTCTCGGCGCGAATGAACCTGACGTTAACACGCCGTTGGTGCTGATGTTCCGGTAAACGGAAATGGTGCTATCCGTGTAATTCGCCACCACCAAATCTGCTTTGCCGTCGCCGTCCAGATCCACAATTTTGACGCCAACGGGAGCGTTGCCAGCAGGCAAATTGACCGAGGTCGCCAGAGAGGACGCGGAAAAGGTTCCTGTACCGGAGTAAGTGACGACAAAAGGAGCGGGCGCTGCATACACCAACCCATCGACTTCGACCGTAATGGGCGCCTGGCTAGCGTAGGTCGGAACAAGGACGGTAAGCTGGTTTGGAGTCGCCGTTAACACCTGGGCGGCCACCGCCCCGAACCAGACAATGTTGTTTGACGCAATGGGACTGAAGTTTTCACCGGCGATGGTGATCGCTGTGCCAACGGGGCCGGAACCGGGACTAAACGAAGTGATGCGAGGGACTGGGATTGGCGTGATGACCGTCAGGACGGCATTGGAACTTGTGACCGAGCCGGCCAAATTGGTGACGGTGACGGAATAGCTTCCCGCGTTGGCAGGCTGAACATTGCTCAGCGTCAGGGAAGAATTCGTCGCTCCGACAATATTCGTTCCATTGACTTGCCACTGGTAGCCGACATTGAAACTGCCCGCACTGGAAAAATACTTCCCTCTGAGGTAGTTCTCTACGGAAGTTCGCTCTGCGTCGATCAGGGTTCCCCGATAGTAAATTACCTCGGCGATGTCGCCTCTGAATTGATAGTTGTTACCTACGGATGCACCGCCACTCCCCACGTAATAACCCGCCGCAGGCGTCCCAAGTCCGCTTGTGTTTCGCGTGGCTGTAAAATCATTGATTCCATCTGTATCGAAAAAGTTGACTACGGTTTTGGTTGAGTTAAGCCGAAGTCCCCAAATCCTGAATTTGTTCGCTGGAATGCTGAATCCGGTGCCAGAATCTGCCGACCATCCAGAAAACGTCATTTCATTCGACGTAGCACCATTGCGAATATAATTGCCCCGTATGCGGCCGGAACTTCCGGGTTGACCAACAGTAACTGCCAGTTGTTCGCTCACAAACGGGTCAGATTCCGAATAGACAAGGAAAGATGTAAACCCATTGGTGAGATTTAAATTTGCTGATCC
>JBDSIW010000383.1:0-7359 GCA_039917795.1 Verrucomicrobiota bacterium
TTGCCGCGTATTGGCGCGCGCGGTCCTGCACGATTTCACGGTCCTTTCGCTCAATGGAAGCGGAGAGCAAAAAATAGGAAATGACAAACAAGACGGCCGCGCTCGCTGTGAAAATCAGGGCGAACCAGAAACTCAACCTGAAGCTGAGCGTGCGATGAAAGTTTTTAAGCCGGTTTGATGACATAGCCCACCGCGCGAATCGTTTGAATCATTTTCCTCTGGAAATCCTTGTCCACTTTATTGCGCAGCCGATGAACCAACACATCCACGACGTTCGTTTGCGGATCAAAACTGTAGTCCCAGACGTGTTCGAGAATCATTGTCTTGGTCACCACGCGTCCCGCGTGCCGCATCAGATATTCGAGCAAAGCAAATTCGCGCGCCTGCAACTCGATGGCCTGGCCAGAGCGCGCGACTTCCCGGCTGAGTAGATCCAGGGTCAAATCGCCGACGGTCAGGCGGGTCGGCTCTGTAGCGTTGGAAGAGCGGCGGATCAGCGCCTGGATGCGTGCGAGCAATTCGGAAAAGGCAAATGGCTTCGTCAGGTAATCGTCCCCGCCCGCGTGCAATCCTTTCACGCGATCCTCGACGGATGCTTTCGCGCTGAGCACGATCACCGGTGCGCGAACTCCCTCTTTGCGCAACTGCTGGATCAGGCTCAGGCCGTCGAGCTTTGGCAACATGACATCGACCACTGCGACGTCGAAAGGCGTGTGGCGCGCCAGCATCAGACCTTCCTCGCCATTGGCGCAGCGATCCACGGCAAAGCCATTTTGCTTCAGTCCCTTCACGACGAACGAAGCAATCTTGTTGTCATCTTCCACCACGAGCACGCGCATAATTTCGTTAGATTCCATAAAGGTAAAATCCCGCTGGCCACATTGCGCCAATTATTTTTTTAGGCCTAAAACGGAAAACGGCTGCCCGTTCGAGCAGCCGTTGCTTTTTCTTCGCGTCAAGGAAGAGACACTTAACCGAGTTTGTCTTTGCCTTCCTTCACGGCGACGAAATGGCTGGCGCCATTGCTCCAAACCCGAAGCAAGGTGGTCCCGGCCTTCAGCTTTTCACTGACGGCGATCGCTTCTTCAGCGTTCTTCACCGGCTTGCGATTGATTTCCTGGATCACGTCTCCCTCGCGCAATCCCGCTTCAAAGGCGGCAGAGTTCTCATCCACACTGGTCACGAGCGCGCCTTTCAGATTGTCCGGCAGCCGGAGCTGGCTTTTGGCCGTAACGTCGATGTCGCCAACGCTCACGCCTTGCAACGATTCTGTATCCGCGTCGGCACTGCTTCGGGAGTTCATCGCGACTTCGGTTCCGGGAAGTTCACGGGGTGTGACGGTGAAAGTTTTGTTGCTGCCTTCGCGGAGCACTTTCACGGTCGCCTTTTCGCCCGGCCTCGTTTGCGATACCTGCAATTTCAACTGGCGGCTGTCATGAATCGCTTTCCCGTTCCACTCAACGATCACGTCGCCACTCTTCAATCCTGCTTTGTCGGCAGGCGCGCTGGCTTTCACTTCGGACACCAACGCGCCGGACGTCTCCTTCACGTTGAATTGTTCGGCCAGCGCAGGGTTCAAGTCCTGAATTCCGACACCAATGTAGCCGCGCACCACTCGGCCTTCCTTGATCAAACCTTCCATCACGTTGCGCGCAATGTTTACCGGCACGGCAAAACCAATGCCCTGGTTTCCGCCGCTGCGGCTAAGAATCGCGGTGTTGATGCCGATCAAGCGGCCGTCGCCATCGACGAGTGCGCCGCCGGAATTACCCGGGTTGATCGACGCGTCGGTTTGAATGAAATCCTCGTAATCGATCCCCATGTTGCCGCGGCCCGTGGCGCTGATGATCCCCATGGTCACGGTCTGGCCAATGCCAAATGGATTGCCAACGGCGAGCGCCACGTCGCCAATCTCGATCTTGTCGCTGTTGGCCAGCGCGAGGAACGGGAGATCTGTGGCGTCGATTTTCAAAACCGCGATGTCGCTCTTTGGGTCCTTGCCCACGACCTTCGCCTTGAAATCGCGTCCGTCATTCAGAGAGACTTTCACTTCGTCGGCTTCGTCCACCACATGGTTATTGGTCAGGATGTAACCTTCCTTGGTCACGATCACGCCGGAGCCGAGGCCGTGCTGGCGAGGGGCAGCCTGGCCGCGCCGCTGCTGGCCATCGAACTGGTTGCCGAAGAAACGGCGAAACTGTTCCATCCCTTCCGGCAGTTCCGCGGTTTTGGCTTTTCCGCTGACGAAGATTTTCACGACACTGGGCGCGACCCGTTTGACGACGGGCGCAAAGCTGGTGGTGAATTTGCCTTCGCGGTTCGGCGACGAATCATCCACCACAAGGCGAACTGGCGTCGCCTTCGCCGCGTCTTTTCCGTCGCCAAGTTTGCTGAACGCGGTGGTGACTCCGGCCACGGCGATGGCTCCCACGAACAACGCAATGCGCGCGCGGGAAGTTAATTTTACAATGGTTTTTCTCATAAAGTTTTGAATTAATGAATTTTCGATTTACGACTGGACCAAAAATCCCACACGGACTTAACGAGAAACTTTCTGGACCATTACAAATTTGTAAGGAAGCGAGGCTGATGGGAGAGATGCATCTCGCCTTTCCAACTTCCGGTGGCAGGGCGCGCAACTCGGAGCGCGCCGTCGAAAGATCCCGATTCCCAATCTCCAGTCGCAGGTTCGAGGCCAGGAGGACCACCTTGTAGAATTCGCTCCCAGCAAAATTTCTCGCTGAGGCCGCTGGGAACGGGCACACAATGGAGCGTGATTTCAATTGTCATTCCCACTCTCAACGAAGCAGGACAGTTGCCTCTCACGCTGGAGAAAATCCGGGCGAACTCCGCGGTTCACGAAATCATCGTCGCTGATGGCGGGAGCGATGACGCAACACTCCAGATTGCGGGCGCGGCGGGAGCGAAAGTGGTTTGCAGTCCCGAGCGCCGGAGAAGTTCGCAATTGAATCTCGGAGCGAACCGGGCGCTCGGCGAGATTTTGCTTTTCCTTCATGCTGACACTCGGCTTCAAAATTTCAGCCTGGCCCAAATCGAAATTGCTCTGAAAAATGAGCGGGTCGTCGGCGGTGGTTTCGCGCGCCGTTTTGATTCGAGCTCGATGTTTCTCCAGTTCACTTGCGCCCTCGCCACCTGGCGTTCCATCTGTTTCGGTTGGTTTCTCGGCGACCAGGGAATTTTTGTGCGGCGCAAATCGTTCGACCAACTTCAAGGCTTTCGCACGATGAACATTTTTGAAGACGTGGATTTTTCGCGGCGAATGTCGCGCTTGGGGAAGGTTCGCACATTGCGGCCGGGAGTGATTTCATCGGCCCGTCGATTTCAGGCACACGGAGCGGTGGGACGAACCTGTCGCGATTTGTGGCTCACCTGCCGATACGCGGCGGGAAAATAAATTTGCCTTGGAAACTAAGCTGATCATTTTCGTCAAGGCTCCACGAACCGGGAGCGTCAAAACGCGCATTGCCAAATCCATGGGCGACGACGCAGCCTGCTCTGCCTACAAGATGCTGGTGGTCCGGCTCATTGAAAATCTGCGCCTACTGCGGCAAGTGGAATTGCGTTTTTTTCCGGACGATGCCGCAGGGGAAATTGCCCCGTGGCTCCAAAAAGGCTGGGAATTGCGTCCGCAAGGCGACGGCGATCTGGGAGAAAAATTAAAACGAGCATTTCTGGAAAATTTCGAGTCGGGTGCATCGCGCGTGTTGATTATTGGCTCGGATTGTCCCGCTATCAACGCCGACGATATCGAAAGGGCGGGGGCCGCGCTGGCGACGTGCGACGTCGTTCTCGGTCCGGCGACCGATGGGGGATATTGGCTGATTGGTTTGCGCCAGCCGCACCCGCGTTTATTTGAAAATATTCCCTGGAGCACCGAAACTGTTTTGGAATCAACACTCTCGCTCGCTCGCGAGAACGGTCTTTCGTGTCATCTTCTTCGCGAGTTAAACGATGTTGACCTCCCCGAAGATTGGGAGAAATACCTTCGCGAAGAAAATCCAGGTAATGGCAAAGTGCGAAAAAATTTGTGAGCGCCCATCCTGAAATTGCGGCCTGGCATTCGAAGCTGGCGGTTGTCTCACTCGTGATCCTTCTGGCATGGGAAACCTTGCGACCGTTCTTCCCTTTTTTTGTTGGTGGACGGGACCAATGGTTGAAACGCGGCCGTCACGGCTTGATTAATCTGGCGATTGGAATTGTGAATGCGCTCGTGACGGGCGTTATTTTTTCGAAGGTGTGGCTTTCTGCCACGACCTGGGCCGCTGAAAATAACCTGGGAATACTCCGATGGATCCATTTGCCGGTCTGGACGCAATGGGTTGCCGCCGTGTTAATGCTGGATGCATGGACTTATTTTTGGCACCGACTCAACCACGTCGTCCCCTTCTTCTGGCAATTTCATAAGTTCCACCATGTCGATCGCTCCATGGATGTGACCACGGCGAGCCGGTTTCACGCTGTGGAAATCATTTTCTCCTCGATTCTGCGTGTCCCGATTTTGCTGCTTATCGGTTGCGCAATTGAACAGTTGGCGCTCTACGAGTTATTCCTTTTCGGGGTCGTTCAATTTCACCATGCAAATGTTGCGCTGCCGGAACGGATCGACCGCTCCCTGCGCATGGTGATCGTGACGCCATTCATTCATAAAGTTCATCATTCCGTGGCCGTGACGGAGCGTGACTCCAACTACAGCTCGCTTTTCTCGTGGTGGGACCGCCTGTTCCGGACGTTCCGACGCTCGCGTGACCCGCGCAAAATCACCTTTGGAGTCGAACCGCTGAAATAGCGGCAACAAAAGTCTCTTGGCGATCTTCAACTTTTCGGTTCTGATCAATTCAAGTTTATGAAGACAACCCTTCTCCTTTCGTTGTGCCTCCTCTTGGGTCCATTGGCGCACGCAGCAGGCTTAGATCAATCCCACGGAAAACTCGACGCGCTCTTAAAATCAAATGTCACCGACGGGTGGGTGGATTACGGGGCGTTGAAGAATAAACCCGCGCCGCTGGTGGAATACCTCGACGCTCTGGCGGTCGTGAAGGAAACCGAGTTCAATGGCTGGCCGGAGAAGGAACGCTTCGCCTTTCTCATTAACCTCTACAACGCGACGACCCTTAAACTCATTGTCGATCATCACCCGGTTGGCAGCATCAAGGACATCGGCGGCGTTTTCAAAGGCCCCTGGAAACAGGAAGTGGTGCGACTTTTCGGCAAGGTGACGACGCTCGATAACCTCGAACACGGAATCATCCGCAAGCAATATCATGACCCACGCGCACACTTCGCGCTTGTTTGCGCGGCCAAGGGCTGTCCGCCGCTCCGCAGCGAGGCTTATGTGGCGTCGCGACTCGATGAGCAGCTGGACGATCAGGCGCGTGTTTTTCTCGGCCAGACAGCCAAGAACCGAGTGGACGCCAACGCCCATTCACTTTACCTCTCGCCCATCTTCAAATGGTTCAGCGGTGATTTCGAGGCCAAGTCCGGATCTGTGCTGAAGTTTCTGACGCCCTATTTTCCGGAGAAGGATCGCAACGCCCTCGCGGCGGGCGGATTCAAAATTCGCTATACGGATTACGATTGGTCGCTTAACAACAAAAGTTCCAGGCCTTGAGCGGGCGAATGTTTTTCGTAGGATAAATAATCTCGTGAATAAAAAAATTTCAGAGTGGCCCTGGAAACTCATCGCCCTCGGAGCCGTGGTGGCTGGACTGCTGGTCGCTTCGCGATTTCTTCCGCTCGGTGAATGGACCGAAAGTTTCAGCAGCTGGGTCAAAGGTCAGGGCGCATTGGGCATCCTGATATTCATGGCGGTTTATATTCTGGGCACAGTGCTTTTTTTGCCCGGCTCGCTCATGACCCTGGCAGCGGGCGTGATTTTTGGCCTGGGTTGGGGCATCGTCGTGGCGCTGACCAGCGCGACGATTGGCGCGTCGCTTTCCTTTTTGATCGGCCGCTACGTGGCGCGCGACGCCATATCCAAACGGGTTGAGAAAAGCGAAAAGTTCAAGGCGGTGGATGCCGCCATTGGTGAGCAAGGCTGGAAAATCGTGGGGCTCCTGCGGTTGAGCCCGGTAATCCCGTTCAATTTCGCCAATTATTTTTTTGGGATCACCAGGGTGCGATTCTGGCCCTATGTGTTCGCGAGCTTTTTTGGAATGGCGCCCGGCACTTCGCTCTACGTTTATCTCGGCTACGCCGGCAAAGCCACGTTGGGCGGCGCAAAAGGAAAACACGGTCCCGCGCAATACATCCTTCTCGGCGTGGGCCTCGCGGCGACCATTGCCGTCACGATTTACGTGACACGGCTGGCCAGGAGAAAATTGCAGGAAACCAAAACGACTGACTTGAATGAAAAATCTCGCCCGACCGGATAAGGTTCGTCCCGCCGCTTCGCCACCCGCGTTCACCCTCGCGATCGACGTCGGCGGCACGGGCCTCAAAGCCGCCGTGCTCGACGCGAAAGGTAAATTAACTGGCGATCGCGTGCGCGTGGACACTCCCTATCCATGCCCGCCCAAAGTCATGGTCAACACGCTGGCGAAACTGGTTAAACCGCTCGCTGCATTTGATCGCGTCTCGATCGGATTTCCAGGCTACATTCGCGGCGACAAAGTTGTGACCGCGCCGCACTTCGGCAATGAAATCTGGCATGGATTCAACCTCGCCAAAGCGCTCGGGACGGAGCTGGGCAAACCGGTGCGCCTGCTCAACGACGCCGATTTACAGGGACTTGCTACGATCAAGGGAATCGGTCTTGAACTGGTTATCACGCTTGGCACCGGTGTGGGCACCGCCTTGTTTCGCGCGGGAGAACTCATGCCGCACCTGGAATTGTCGCATCACCCGGTGAACAAATCTAAAACCTACAACCAGTTTCTCGGCAAAAAGGCGCTGGATAAAATTGGCAAAGAGAAATGGAATCAACGGGTCGAGCGCGCGATCGAAATTCTGCGCGGGCTTTTCAATTACGACACGCTCTACATCGGCGGCGGCAACTCCGTGAATGTCACCTGCAAGCTGGCCGCCAACACCAAAATCGTCTCGAACGAAAACGGATTGCTGGGCGCATTCATGTTGTGGAATCTCAAGCGGTCAACAAGATGAGGAGCGCACCTCAGTTTCTTGCGCGGAACAAATCTGCCTGTTGTCCCGGAGGGAGGACCGAGAATAGCCCGGCGTTTCAACGCCGGGTTGTGGTGATGAACAGAATGAGTCCCGCAGGGACGGCTGGAAAATGGATCGCCCGCGAGGACGATTCTCCACTCTGCCTTCCCTTCGGGACTTTTCGCCTTGGCTGCGCCAACCCGGCGTTGGAAACGCCGGGCTATTGTCAGACGTCCC
>JBDSIW010000384.1:0-9059 GCA_039917795.1 Verrucomicrobiota bacterium
CGGGCCGCCGTTTCCGACGCCCGAAACGAACAGGACATTATTCGTCTCCGCAAATTTATCGTACAGAGTATCGACCATGGCCTGGGGAGGATTGTTCGGGCTGAAGATAAAACTTTGATTCACGACCCTGGCCGGAATCGGATCTCCCAGAATGATATTCGCTTGGTAGAAATAACTCGCCTCGAAATTATCAACGTGCGCCACGCCCGGTGCGACCCCGCCGGAAGCGCCGTAAAAATTCAATGCGACCGCGTCTGCGTGGCCTGACTCCACGCCGACGTCATTGGGGAAATTTGACGCGCTCCCGTTGTCGGAAACGTAAGTGAAGAGGTTGGTGGGTTGTCCGATGCTGAACGGATTGACCTCCCACGCCGTCCCTTCGACGTTCGAGGGCGCTTCCGCCTGCGCGACTCGCACACCCGTCCCCGTCAGACTCGGATCCGTTATCCGCAGCAAGGTCAGCCCTATCGTATCCAAATCAGTTGCGGCTGTGGCGGAAAAGGGTTGGCCGGAAATCCCGGCGCAAACCATCGCCATGGCGACAACAATTTGATTTCGCATTATGAACCAAGCTGCCATGCCCGCCCTCTTTTTCAATCAAGTATCGGTTTAGCAGCCCGTCAGGGAACCGCGCGCCGTGAAAATTCCACTTCCCAAGTGACATTCGGATCAAACTGCCCCTAGCATTTTCGCAAATGGAGAAAAAAAATTTGACCCTGGGCCACTCCCCGGATCCCGACGACGCATTCATGTTCTACGCGCTGGCCAAGAACCTCATTCCAACCCAGGGCTTTTCGTTCCAACATATTCTCCAGGACATACAAACCCTGAATGAACGAGCCACCCGCGGCGAACTGGATATTTCGGCAATCAGTAT
The DNA here is from genome assembly GCA_039917795.1 of Verrucomicrobiota bacterium. Classification (GTDB taxonomy): domain Bacteria; phylum Verrucomicrobiota; class Verrucomicrobiia; order Limisphaerales; family CANJXF01; genus CANJXF01. The sequence continues at coordinate 878 of JBDSIW010000384.1, forward strand.
TCATGCCTACGCTTACGTCAGCGACCAATACGCTTTGCTGCCGAGCGGCGCGAGCATGGGCGACGGTTACGGGCCAATGCTCGTGGCGAAAAACGCATTGAGCCGCGACGAGCTGGCGAAGAAAAAAATTGCCGTGCCGGGCACCATGACGAGCGCTTTTCTCGCCCTTCAACTTTGGCTGCGATGCCCCGCAAGCGAAATCAATTTTGTCGTCGTGCCTTTCGACCAGATATTTTCAGCGTTGCGTTCCGGCCAGGCAGACGTGGGATTGATAATTCACGAAGGCCAATTGACCTATCACAACGAAGGGCTGGTAGTTTGCCAGGACTTGGGAAAATGGTGGGGTTCTGAAAACGATGGATTACCCCTGCCCCTCGGGGGAAATGTCATTCACAAACGATTCGATCCGGCGACCCGCAAAACCATTTCCGACATTTTAACTACGAGCATCCAGTTCAGTCTTGATCATCGCGCAGAAGCCGTGCAACACGCCTTGCAGTACGCTCGCGACATGGGCCACGAACTAGCCGATCGATTTGTCGGGATGTACGTCAACCACTGGACGCTGGATTACGGAGACCGCGGAAGAAAATCCATCCGCCTGTTTTTGGACCGGGCATTTGAAAAGGGAATCATTCCGAAACGACAGGAATTGGAATTCGTGGTGTAGTTCTGGTGGAAGAAATCTAACGCAATGACGCCAGGACGCCGCGGCGCAAAGGGAGAAATTTATTATGCCCATTGGAAACAGCCTGTCTCTTTCCGGTATTAGGGGAATCCTTTTTCCGCTTAAACAAAAAGGCCGCTGGGGTTTCCAGCGGCCTTGAATCTTTACCCTGTAATTATTTCTTCGCTGCCTTCCTGGCGGCTTTCTTTTCCTCCAGCGCAGCCTGGGCTGCGGCGAGTCGCGCGATTGGCACGCGGAAAGGCGAGCAACTCACGTAAGCGAGTCCGATGCGATGACAGAATTTCACGCTCGACGGTTCTCCGCCATGTTCGCCGCAGATGCCGAGTTTGATGTCGGGCCGGGTCTTTCGACCGAGCTCACACGCTATGGTCATCAATTTGCCCACCCCCGTTTGGTCGATGGTCGCAAACGGATTCTGCTTCACGATTTCATTCTCCTGGTAGGACGGAAGGAATGAACCCGAATCATCACGACTCATCCCGAGCGTCGTTTGCGTCAAATCGTTCGTGCCGAAGCTGAAGAACTGTGCGTCTTTCGCAATCTCATCCGCCACCAGTGCGGCGCGCGGAATTTCGATCATCGTCCCGACGAGATAATTGAATTTGGTTTTCTTTTCCTTTGCAACTTCCGCGGCGACGCGATGCACCACTTCCAGCTGGAGTTGCAATTCCTTGGGATAACCCACGAGCGGAATCATGATCTCGGGTTTGACTTTGATTCCTTTCTTCTGCACTTCGGCCGCGGCTTCAAACACCGCGCGCGCCTGCATCTCGGAAATTTCAGGATAAACAATACCGAGTCGGCAACCGCGATGACCCAGCATTGGATTGAATTCGTGCAGTTCGTGGACGCGCTTGGAGATTTTCTCCACCGGCACATTCAGCTTGTTGGCCAGCTCGGTTTGCGCGGCGTGGTCGTGCGGCAGGAATTCGTGCAAGGGCGGATCGAGGAACCGGATCGTCGCCGGGTATCCTTTTAGTTCCTTGAACATGCCGGCGAAATCTTCGCGCTGATAGGGAAGCAATTTCTTCAGCGCTTCCTTTCGCGCGTCGGCGTTCTCGGCCAGAATCATTTCACGCATCGCATCAATACGATTTCCCTCGAAGAACATATGCTCCGTGCGGCACAAACCAATTCCGGTCGCGCCGAACGCAATCGCATTGGCGGTTTGTTCCGGGTTATCGGCGTTGGTCCGAACTTCCATGCGGGTGGCTTTTCCACACCACGTCATGAGCTGGGCGAAATTCTGATAGGTCTTGCTTTGATTCGCCTTCAACGATTTCTCGATGAGCACCTGAATCACTTCGGACGCGGCGGTTTTAACTTCACCCGCGTAAACTTCCCCGGCGGTTCCGTCGATGGAAAGGAAATCGCCTTCATTGAAAATCTGGCCATCGACCTTCAGCGTCTTTTTGTTGTAATCAACGTGCAGCGCACTTGCCCCGCAGACGCAAACCTTGCCCATCTGACGAGCGACCAGTGCCGCGTGGGAACTGACGCCGCCCCGAGCGGTGAGAATTCCTTCCGCAGCGATCATGCCGCGCAAATCTTCCGGCGAAGTTTCAACACGCACGAGCAACACTTTGCCTTGCTTGGCAGCTTCGACGGCCCGCTCCGCGTTGAAGTAAATTTTTCCACTGGCCGCGCCAGGACCAGCCGGCAAACCGCGCGCAATTACTTTTGCCGATTTGATGGCGGTGCGATCGAAGACTGGCGCCAAAACCTGATCCAACTGTTCCGCTGGAACCCGGGTGATCGCGGTTTCCCAATCGATCAATTTTTCTTTTACCATCTCGACGGCGAAGCGAACGGCCGCCAGGCCAGTGCGCTTGCCATTGCGCGTTTGCAACATGAACAGTTTCCCATCCTCGATGGTGAACTCAAAGTCCTGCACGTCCTTGAAATGGCTTTCGAGTGTTTTGCGCACGCGCTCCAATTCGGCGTAGGCCTTCGGCATGACGTTCTTCAATTTCGCCACAGGCTCCGGCGTGCGCACTCCAGCGACCACGTCTTCGCCTTGCGCGTTCATCAAAAATTCGCCGTAGAAAACCTTTTCGCCGCTGGCTGGGTCGCGGGTGAAGGCGACGCCTGATCCGGATTCCTCACCGGTATTGCCGAAGACCATGGCCTGGACGTTTACGGCAGTGCCCCATTCGGAAGGAATGTTGTATTTGCGGCGATAAACCATCGCACGATCATTCATCCAGGACCCGAACACCGCGCCAACCGCGCCTTTCAACTGGTCCCACGGGTCGTTGGGAAATTCTTTTCCGGTACGTTGCTTCACCAGGTCTTTGAAGCGATGCACCAAAATCTTCAAACCAGCGGCGTCGATTTTCGTGTCCTCCACCTCGTGCTGGCTGGGAAACAATTCCTCCTTCAATTTTTCAATCGCGACTTCGAATGGCTCATGGTCTTCGTCCGGCTTTTTCTGCACGCCCATCACCACGTCGCCATACATCTGGATGAATCGCCGGTAGCAATCCCAGGCAAACCGCTCGTTGCCGCTCGCTTTCACGAGGGCCAGAACTGTCTTGTCGTTGAGCCCGAGGTTCAAAATTGTGTCCATCATGCCGGGCATGGAATCGCGCGCGCCGGAGCGAACGGCGACCAGCAAAGGCTTTTCCAGATCGCCAAACTTTTTTCCCAGGATTTTCTCCATGTTCGCGACGCCGCTCTGGACTTGCGCCTGCATTTCCTTTGGGTAGCTCCGCTTGTTTGCATAAAAATAAGTGCAAACATCCGTCGTGATCGTGAAACCAGGAGGCACCGGCAGGCCAATGCGGGTCATTTCGGCGAGGTTCGCGCCCTTGCCGCCGAGGAGTGCTTTCATCGAGCCATCGCCGTCGGCTTTTTTATTGCCCCATGTGTAAACGTATTTTTTTGCTTTCGTTGCTTTAGCCATAAATGAACTGCAATTGTTGTTTTCTTTGAAAATTCCGCAGAAATTGAGTCGCGAATTTAACAAAGGACGTTTGAGAGTCAAACGTTGATATTAGGAATACCGATTCGAAGGGCCACGAAGTTAAAGCCATTTGATACCATCAAAAAGAATCGCCGTTCCGGACGACGCGGAACGTCAAAATTCAGCCACCCAATCCAGAGTGGTTAAGCCTCGAAAGATTTCCCGCACCCGCAACTTTGCTTGGCTTGGGGATTCGTGATCTTGAATCCGCCACCGGTCAAAGCATCCGAGAAATCCACCACGGATCCGCGCAGATAATTCGCGCTGAAAGGATCGACCAGCACAGAAACGCCATGAAGTTCCGAGACGGAATCGTCCGGACGCCGTTCGTCGAACACCATCCCGTATTGCATCCCGGAACAGCCGCCGCCTTCGACATAAACCCGGAGCGCTTTTCCAGCGTTATCCTTCTCGCGAGTGATCATCGATTGGATCTCTTTTGCGGCGCTTTCTGTGACCGTCACGACCGATTCTTTTTGCTCAGTTGCGTTCATAAAATTTCTCGAACCAGCGTAAGGTCAGGTCAAAAAGGTGTCAAACGAGGTTTCAATTCTTTCGCGGCCAAAGGATTCAATCCTTGGCGGTTTCCAGGCGACTTCGGGCCACGACAATTTTCTTTTCCAGAACCGCATTCAAAGCGGGAAGGCGTTTGGCCAGCAGTTCATAAATATTTCGCGCCTGCGTCCATTGCCCGCCATTCTCGCAAAGCTTCGCGGCCTGAACTCCACCTTCGTAAACCCATTTGGCGTCAAACGATTCGCCATCGCGCAAATTCCCAAGAGCCACGACGTTCATGTAAGCCCTCAGCGCGGCGTCCAGCCATTTCTTTTTGGCCGGGCCAGAACTGAGTTCCGCCTGCTTTACACAAACATTCCCGAGGCAAACCTCCGCCTCACTGCGCGTCGCCACGTCGGCCAGCGGCGAATTCATGGCCAGGCCATAGGCGTCCTGCGCCTTTTTGTAACTCACTTCTGCCTGGGCCGGATCCCGACTGGCCCACTGGAAATAGCAATCGCCAATTCGTCCCCATGCCGGTGCCGCCAGCGGATTTGCCGGGTCTTTTGTGATGCGATTGAAAACCGTGATGGCTTGGCTGACGTCGTTATTCGTGTTCGCGACAAAATCCTGGTAACGCGTGTCCGCCAGCGCGAACAACGCTTCGCCCGTTAAAATTGCCGGCGCGTTCGTATCCTTATCCAGCGCGGTCACCAGGTCGCCAAAGTAAATCGCCGCGTCGCCGTAGTTCGCCCGGTCATAAGCCGATCTACCCGCCATCAGGCGCGCGCGATAACCCAGCTCAGGAGACGAAGGAAATTTCTGGAACAGTTCCTGATAACTTTTTTCCGCATTGCGATAATCCTCGTGATTCCAATAAAAGTCCGCGACCCAGTTTTGCGCAATGGCCGCCAGGTGGTTCGAGGGAAATTGCGCCACGAAATTTGTAAACGCGTTGAACGCGTTGGTTTCCTGTCCCGCCTTGTCATAGACCAGGGCGCGCGAAAACTCTCCCTGCCGCCGCAAGGGATGGCTCACAAAATTCGTGACCCAACGGTCATATTCCGTCACCGCGACCGCCCAATTTTTTTCCTCCACAAACGTCTGCGCGATCGCCAGCTTGATTTCCGCAGCCTGCGGCGTCTCGGGAAAACGTTTGAGAAAATCAACCATCAGTTCTCGAGATTCCGCGGCCTTGCCCGCCCGGGTGAAATTCTGGCCCACCAGCAAAAGGCTCCGGTCGCCGAACGACCCGTTAGGAAACCACGTCAGCAGTTTTTGCATGGCGTTGGTTGCGGCGATGTCGTTTCCAACCTTCAAACTCGCCCGCACCGTCTGATAAAGCGCCGACTCGAAAAGTGTATTCGTTACCCGCTCGACGCCCGCGTGAGCCTCGATCAGCGCCTGATAATTCGTCACCGCCGCCGCATAGTTCGTTCGCCGAAATTGCGCGTCGGCCAGTTTAAAGCGCGCAATCGCCTGGTCTTCCGAGACAGGCAATCGTTTTGTCGCCTCGGCAAAATCCGATTCCGCTTCGCCAAATTTGTTTTCCAGCCAAAAGCACCAGCCGCGTCCGAGGAACGCCTTTCCCAAATGCGCGCTCTGGGGGTAATTGGTAATTACGGTGGTGAAGTTAATCTGCGCCTGCTGGAAAAAATTGCCCGAAGCGGAGGCCACCGCGCCGCCCTGTGCGATGGCGACCACATACTGTTTAAGCCGCAATTCACCCAGCGTCAGTTTGGCGAGATCCACCGATGGATCGGAGGCGTTCTGCTGAACGAAATTCTCCAGGCGCGCGATGGCGTTGGTCGTCGCTCCCTGCGCGAGATTCAATTCAATCGTCTTGAAGAAGGACTGCCGGCGGATTTCCACGGGAACATTCGTCACGCTTCCCTCAGCCAGGTTTTGTTCGAACGCCTGCATTGCTTCGGGCAGCCGGTTGAGCTTTTGCAAAATCTCTCCGCGCAACAAAAGCGATTTGGCGAAGAGATTTCCCCGGCCCGATTCCTTGGCCGTCAAAAGAAGATTGGTGGTCGTTTGCAGCGCATTTTCCAAACGTCCCGCTGCCACCTGAACCCGGCAGAGCAAATCATTTTGACGCCACTTCGCCTCGGGAACCATGTTTCCACCGCCGAGCTGCGCGACCACTTTTTCCGCCTCGACGAAATGCGCCTGGCTGAGCAGCGCCTCGCCGAGCAACAAATATCCATCCACGCTAAAGCCGCTGTTCGGCTGGGCTTTGGCGGCCACTTCAAATTTCCCGCCCGGTGTTTGCAGGAGTTCAATGACGCGCGGCAAGTTGCCCAACTCAGACTCCGCAAGCGCCTCCTTGTAGGCCGATTCAAGCTGGTAGGGCGATTGGGGAAAATTCTTGCCCAATGCGGAAAACGCGTCCGCCGCCTCGCGAAACTTGTGATTCTTAAAAAAAGTCTGGCCGATCCAATATTGATAATCCGGAGCCAGACTCCCGGCTTCGGGCAAACCTTTCTGCAACAATTCAAACGCGCCGGAGTAATTTGTCAGATAAAACCGAGCCTGCGCCTGGTGCAGAATTGCGTCCACCCTGTTCGTCGAAGCGGGATGCTCCTCGATAAATTTTGCGAAACTTTGCTCCGCGAGGTCATAAACCCTGGTCTCCAAATAAGTCGCCGCCGTTTTGAAAGCGCGTTCCTCTTTGCTCGCGGCAAACGACGCCGGGATCGCGACGCCGCCCAGTAGAATAAAAATGGCCAGGAGATAACGCACGAGATTCAGACGAAACAAATAGATAAACCACTCATGCAATTTTCTTTAGCGGAAGGTGGCCGAGGATACGACTCAAATATTGGCCGGTGAAGCTTTCGGAAACCTTCGCGACAGCTTCGGGCGTGCCTTGTGCGACAATTCGGCCACCGCCGGAACCTCCTTCCGGACCGAGATCAATAATCCAGTCCGCCGTTTTGATGACATCGAGATTGTGCTCAATGATGACGAGCGTGTTTCCCGTCCCGCGCAGCTTGAATAAAACTTCGAGCAACTTCGCCACATCATGGAAATGCAATCCTGTTGTCGGCTCGTCGAGAATGTAGAGCGTCTGGCCCGTGGCTTTGCGGCTTAGCTCCGAGGCAAGCTTGATGCGCTGCGCCTCGCCACCGCTCAAAGTGGTCGCAGACTGGCCGAGTTTCACATAGCCCAACCCGACTTCCGCGAGCGTCAGGCATGGATCATAGATCTTCAGGATGGCCCGAAAAAAATTCACCGCTTCATCGACCGTCATGTCCAGAACATCAGCGATGTTCATCCCCTTGTAATTGATTTCCAGCGTCTCGCGATTGTAGCGACGGCCATTGCAATTTTCGCAGGTCACATAAACCGGCGGGAGGAAATGCATTTCAATTTTGATCAAGCCGTCGCCCTGACATTTCTCGCAACGTCCCCCCTTCACATTGAAACTGAATCGACCCGCTTGATAGCCGCGGATTTTCGCCGACGGAAGTTTCGCAAAGAGGTCGCGAATCTGGTTGAACATGCCGGTATAAGTCGCCGGATTGCTCCGTGGCGTCCGGCCAATCGGTGTCTGGTCAATTACGATCACTTTGTCCAGAAATTCGATGCCGCGAATTTCGCGATGCGCGCCGGGCGCTTCTTTCGAGCCGTAGAATTTTCGGAAAAGCGCGCGGCGCAAAATGTCATCAACCAAAGTACTCTTGCCCGAACCGCTCACGCCGGTCACGCAAGTCAAAGTGCCGAGCGGAATTCTCGCATCGATGTTCTGTAGATTGTTTTCGCGCGCGCCGAGAATTTCTAGCGTTCCTTTTTCGCCAAATGCTTTCACGCGATTCTTCGGAACGGGGACGGAAAGTTCGCCCTTAAGATATTGGCCCGTGAGAGAGCGCGGGTTGGCTTCTATTTCGGAAACGGTTCCCGCCGCCACAACTTCTCCGCCACGCACACCGGCGCCGGGACCGAGATCCAAAATATAATCAGCCTGGCGAATCGTGTCTTCGTCATGTTCAACGACGAGAACCGAGTTCCCGAGATCACGCAATCTTTCC
>JBDSIW010000385.1:0-6223 GCA_039917795.1 Verrucomicrobiota bacterium
AGCGGGTAATTCCGTAAAAACGCGCGTTTGATCGCAGCGACGGGCGTTTACCAGGTGAGGCCGACATAGCCTCCGTTCAAATCCTTGTAACCTCCCGGGGTGCTGACTTGCCTTAAATATTTGGACCGCGTCATCCAGCCAGCGTGGCCGTCGTGGTAGCCAAGGTTGCCGCCCTTTGAATGGTACGATCCCAGCGAATCGTCGGTGGAGTCGTATTTGCCGTTCCCCACATTCCAATTGAATAAAGCCACCGTGTTGTCCAATGCGTAATAATCGTCATGGGCCTGTTCAAAAATCCAAAAAACCCGGGTGGGCGAATATTTCACGCTGGCGGGATTGATCGTCTCGGCTTTGGTTTGGGAGAACACCGGCTGCCCATTGAAAACGTAGTTCCAATTCGTCGCAGAGGTGGGAGGGAGGTTCGCTTTCCTCGGCAACGCGTTTGGACAGAGCCAGATTTTCTCGGATCGCAAATAAGGCCAAAGGAGTCCGGTCTTGAATTGCAATACGCTGCTGAATTCCCATTCAGCGTCACGACTATTCGGAGCATGGTGGCGAAAGTCATCGTCGGCATAAACCAGCATGGCCAAGGAAATCTGCTTCAGATTATTGAAGCAAAGAATTCGTTTGCCCTTTTCCTTGGCGGAACTTAGCGCCGGCAAAAGCAGCGCCGCGAGAATCGCGATAATGGCAATGACGACGAGAAGTTCTATCAAAGTGAACCCGCTTTTACGCTCGCGCGAATTCATGATGAGGGGGCCATTTTGTTCGATCCTGCGTCCGGCGCAAAAAAATCTTCCTAACTATTTTTTCCCCGACTAATTTGTCGAGGGTAGAATAACGTCCTAATGCCAACCAAGATCAAAGTCGCCATCGTGGGCACAGGCAATATCGGCACCGACTTGTTGATGAAGGTGCTGCGCTCGCCGTGGCTGGAATGCCGGCTCTTCGCGGGCCGCAATTTATCTTCTCCCGGGATGATGAAAGCGGACCATTTGGGCGTCCCCGTTTCCAGCAAAAGCATCCAGGCGGTGGTCGAGCGACGCAGCGAATTGGATTTGGTCTTTGATGCCACATCTGCGGAGGATCACGTCAAGCACGCCCGGATTCTCCGGGATCTGGGACTTTTAGCGATCGACCTGACCCCGGCGAAAATCGGGAAAATGTGCGTACCCGCCGTGAACCTCGAAGAATGTCTTCAAGCCGAGAACGTCAACATGGTGAGTTGTGGCGGCCAAGCCTCCGTGCCCATCGCCTTTGCTATTGCCCAGGCCAACCCGGAAATCGAATACATCGAAACGGTTTCCAGCATCGCCTCGCGCAGCGCCGGTCCCGCCACGCGGATCAATCTCGACGAGTATCTGGGTACTACCGAGGAAGCGATTCAGCATTTTTCCAACTGTAGGATTTCCAAAGCCATCCTGAACCTGAATCCCGCTCAGCCCTGCGTCCACATGCAGACTACCGTGTTTGCGAAAATCGCGCGGCCCAATTTGGAGAAAAGCCGGGAACAGGTCGGAGCCATCGTTAAGGACATTCAAAAGTATGTTCCGGGTTATCAGATGATTTTGGAGCCGATGATAGAAAACGGACGGCTCGCCGTGATGGTGCGCGTGGAAGGCGTGGGAGATTATTTGCCCAAATACGCGGGCAACCTCGACATCATCAATTGCGCGGCGATCGCCATGGCCGAAGCCTACGCCCAAAAAAGAGTTGGCAATGGCAAAGCCGAAGCGAAAAATGGATTCACCCCATGAAAAGCGCGACGATCGTTGTCACGGACCCAACTTTGCGCGACGGCTCCCACGCTTGCAGCCATCAAATCACGATTGAACAGATCCAAAAATACGCGACAGCTGCCGAAGCCGCGAAAGTGGATTACCTCGAAGTGGGACACGGCAACGGGTTGGGCGCGTCCTCGCTGCAAGTCGGATTGAGTCTGGTGCCCGAGCGGGAAATGCTCAGAACGGCGCGAAGCTGCCTGAACAAGACGCGGCTGAGTGTCCACGTCATGCCAGGCTTTGCCACGATCAAACGCGAAATCGCCGGAGCCATTGATCTTGGCGTGGATTTATTTCGTGTAGGGGCTCACTGCACCGAAGCCGATCTAACGCAGCGCCATCTCAGCTACGTCCGCAATGTCGGCAAGGAAGCCTGGGGAATCCTGATGATGATCCATATGGCTTCCAAGGATGTCCTTTTGGAAGAGGCCAAGAAGATGCAATCCTACGGTGCGCAAGGCATTGTTTTGATGGACTCGGCGGGAGCATCCTTTCCCAGCGACGTGACCGAAAAAATTGGAGCCTTGGCGCGAGGTTTGGATGTGCCCGTCGGATTCCATGCGCACAATAATTTGGGGTTGAGCATTGCAAACTCCATCGCTGCCCTGGAAGCGGGAGCGCGCATCGTTGACGGAACGGCGAGAGGCTTTGGCGCGGGTGCGGGCAATGCGCCGCTCGAACTTCTCGTCGCCGCGATGCATCGCCTCGGTTACAAATTCAACGCCGATTTATACAAGATTTTGGATTCCGGAGAGCTCGCTGCCGAACTCTTCGCTGAGAATCTTCCAATCTCGAATGCCGTGACCATCGTCAGCGGATTAGCGGGAGTCTTTTCCGGCTTTGCCAAGCCGGTCATCCGCGCCGCCAAACAAATGCACGTTGATCCGCGCGACATCTTTTTTGAGTTGGGTAAACGCAAAGTGGTTGGTGGACAGGAAGACATTATCCTCGAAGTGGCCAGCGAACTTGCCCGCAAGAATTCTTCAAAAAATTCGTAAAAGATTATGACCAGCCGAATTGATCTCGTCCGACAAGATGCCGAAGCGGTGGTCGCAAAGGGATTTGCCCCGCTCCAGCCGCTGGCCAATAGTCATCTTTTTATTTCCGGAGGAACCGGATTTCTCGGGACGTGGTTGCTGGAACTTCTCGCGGTGCTGAACACGAAGCAGCAATTCAACACGCAGGTAACCGTCTTCAGCCGTTTCCCGCAAAAATTCGTCGAACGCTTTCCGCATCTCGGCCAGCGCAAAGAATTTCATTTTATCGAAGGCGACATTCGCTACCTGACCGAACTTCCGCGTGAAACCGATTACATCATTCACGCCGCAGCGTTGACGGATCGCCGTCTCTTCGCCTCGAATCCCACGATGGTTGGCGAGGTCAACGCGTTTGGAGCGATCCGAATTTTACGCGCGGCCAACTTGCTCGATCACCTCAAGAAATTTGTTCTCGTCAGTTCCGGCCTGGTTTATGGCCCGCAATCGATGGACATTGAACGCATCGACGAAAATTACACCAGTGGTATCGCCTGCGACCACGCCAACGCGATTTATGCCGAGTCAAAACGTTTCGCCGAGGCGATGGCTACCTCTTTCGTGAGTGAATCCAAACTCCCGCTCGTCACGGTTCGGCCCTTTGCCTTCGTCGGTCCGTATCAATCTTTGGAATTGCCGTGGGCGGTTACGGATTTCATTCGCGACTGCCTGACCGGTTGCCCTTTGAAGATCATGGGAGATGGTTCCACCGTTCGCAGCCTCATGTATGCGAGTGATTACGCATTCTGGGTCCTGGCGGCATTGGCGCAGGGCAAATCGCGATCCGCCTACAATATTGGCAGTCCCGAGCCCATCAACCTCTTATCGCTCGCGAAAATGATCGGCCAACATTTCACGCCCACACCGGAAATGGTAACACGCGTTGGCCAGTCGGGTCATGAGGCGACACGCCTCGTTCCAAACGTGGAGAAAGCGAAAGCGGAACTCGGAGTCAGCGTCACCGTTCCGCTTCCCGAAGCAATCCAGAAAACCATCACTTGGAACATTGCGAAATAATTGTGAAAAGAAAAGTAAGCGATCTAATTGCAGAGTTCCTTGTTCGCAAGGGAATGAAACATGTCTTTGGAATTGTGGGTGCAGGGAACGCCCATATCTTCGACTCGATTTACCAGACTCCGGAGATGGAGATGGTTTGTGTGCATCACGAACAAGCGGGTTGCATGGCAATGCAAACCTATTACCGCACTTCTGGAATCGTGACCGCTTCGATCCTCACTACGGGAGCCGGTTCCACGAATGGCATCACTGGAATTGTAAGCGCCTGGGCGGATTCAATTCCATGTCTTGTGATCTCCGGAAATGAACATTCAAAATATATCCGCCCGGATAATCCGCTGCGAATGTATGGAGTGCAGGGTTACGACAGCACTTTCATGGTCAGCAAGGTGACGAAATATTCTCCCCGGGTGATGGAAACAAAAATGGTTTTATTTGAATTAGAGAAAGCCTATTTCATTGCGAAGTCGGGGCGTCCTGGTCCGTGTTGGGTTGATATTCCAATGAATATTCAATCATCACTCATCGAAGAGGATGAATTGGTGCGGTTTAATCCATTAACTGAGCCTTCACCAACTTTGAGCACGGCCGAACTGGAGAATCGGGTCATTGAAATCGTGGGTGAGTTGCGTTCAGCAGAAAGGCCTGTGATTTGGCTCGGGCATGGAATTCGATTGGCTGGCGGAGAAGGCCTATTGCCAAAGCTCATTGAAAATGTGCCAGCCGCATTTCTGGTTTCGTGGGCGGGGATCGACATGGTCGATTCGGATCATCCCTTGGTTTTTGGGCGGGCGGGTGTTTACGGACAGCGTTGCGCGAACTTTGTGCTGCAAAACTGCGATTACCTCCTCACCATTGGCACCAGACTGGCCCTGCCACAAGTCGGTTACGAAACGAGCGAGTTGGCTCGAAAAGCGAAAGTGGTGGTTGTCGATATTGACCCAACCGAACTTCAAAAATATCCCGAGCGAATCAGCATGACGGTTTGCGCCGATGCGAAAGCGTTTATCGAAGCTTTGCTAAAAGCGACTGATCAGGATTCGGTGGCACGTCCGAATGCGTGGCTTGATCAATGCAAATTTTATCGGAAGCAATTCCCGTGGATTGGCGAGGAGCACAAGGATCAGGGTGGATTTATCAATTCCTATCCATTCATGGACCGGCTGCATCCTCATCTAAAGGACAACCAAATCATTGTGACGGATATGGGGACGGCTTTGCTCAGCGGACACCAAATTTTGCGAACCAAACGGGGTCAGCGATTGATGACTTCAACGGGTCTAGGCGAAATGGGCTATGGATTGCCGGGAGCCATTGGCGCTTCATTCGCTCGAAATCATGCCGAGGTGCTTTGTTTAAATTGCGATGGCGGTATGATGATGAATCTGCAGGAACTCCAGACCCTGGTTCATCATCAACTGCCGATCAAACTAATCATCTTCAACAATGACGGTTATCTGATGATCAAGCACACTCAAAACGCGCTGATGAATGGTCGATTTGCCGGAACGGACAAAAAATCCGGGATCAGTTGTCCGGATTTTAGCAAATTAGCCACGGCGTTCGGCCTGCCTTCCTGGCAAATAAGAACCTGGGATGACTTCGATCAGGTATTGCCAAAGCTTCAGCAGCATGACGGACCGGCGATTTGCGAGGTCTTCATGCATCCTGAACAACTCTTCGTGCCGAAATTGTCCTTGGCGTTGCAGAAAGATGGGACGGTTGTTTCTCCTCCGTTGGAGGATTTGTCACCGTTGCTGGCGCGAAGCAAGTTACGAGAAGCGATGTCAATTGGATTGCACGCCAAATCCGAAAATTTGTCCGCGCAAATCGAAAATTAATTCTGTCGAGTTGGCCGATCGCGCTTTCTTTCCGGGCTGATTCGAGTTGACATTTCAAAGGGTAAAAAGGAGCCTCCGCGCCTAATAGCAAGCTTCCTTCACCAATATGAAATCGATAATCGGCCTCTCACTTTGTTTTTTCTTCTCTCTGATTCTTCGGGCCGAAATTCCGACGATAACCTCTCAACCGCAAAGTCGAACAGTGATTGGCGGCAGCAATGTCACATTTTCGGTGACCGCGACTGGAGCCGCCGAAGCAGTTTTGCCCGCCGTTGCCAGCGGCACACTGAAACTTTGGCTCAAGGCAGACTCGGGCGTTGTGACAAATGCTGGAAAGGTAACTCAATGGAATGATCAATCTCCAAGCGCAGCCAACGCCGAGCAAGGGGATCCGAATCTGCAACCGTTGTTCATCAATGGCGCAGTTCCCGCCAGCGGCAAGCCGGCTATTCGATTTGACGGTCTTATCTCCGCGACAACAGGTGATTATTTGCAAGGCGGTGGAGATCTTGGTCTGTCGGGTGATTACACTTCGTTTCTGGTTTATTCG